>JAGQIT010000537.1 GCA_020431135.1 Myxococcales bacterium
GGCGACGGCCAGACAGAGGAAGCTCGCGGGCAGGTGTCGCAAGCGGGCAGGCGTCAGCGGGCTGCCCTCGCTGCGGAGCCGTCGCGGCGCGGCGCGGCCGAGGTGCTCGTCCACGACGAGGATGATGACACGCGCGCTCGAGGTTCTGGCGGCGAACCTCTCGCGCCGCCTTCCCGGTCTCTTCGCGGGTGCGGGCGCGACCTCGGCCAGGACGCGCCCCTCATCGCCGCGTCGCGATCAGCTCGGAGCGGCTCGCGGAGCCGCGTCGACGGCGTAGAGGCGACGAGCCGGCGGCGAACCACCGGCGCGCGGTCAGGAGCGGCCTCAGTCCGCCGACTTCCCGGACTTCTGGTAGGTGCCCATGAGCGCGACCTCGCCGAGGACGTGCCCCTTCATCGCCGCGTCGAGGTCGGCGCGGGTCGGCTCGCCGAGATCGCCGAGCGCGGCGTCGAGGGCGTAGAGGCGGAAGAAGTAGCGGTGGCGGCCGATCGGCGGGCAGGGGCCGCCGTAGCCCGCGCGCTTCCAGTCGTTCTTGCCCTCGCGGATCCCCGCCGGGAGGGCGGCGCTCGCCCCCTCGGCGAGGCCGCGCACCGCCGGCGGGATGTCGTAGAGCACCCAGTGGACCCAGATCCGCTTCGGCGCCGCCGGGTCGGGCGCGTCGGGGTCGTCGACGATCAGCGCCAGCGACTGCGTGTTCGCCGGCAGCTCGGCCCAGGCGAGCGGCGGCGAGACGTCGTCGCCCTCGCAGGTGTGTTTTTCGGGGATCGACGCCTCGGGGGCGAAGGCGGTGCTCTCGAGCTTCATGGTGTGCGCGCTCTCCTCGACAGAGCCGGGGCCCGCTGGCGACGCGGCCCCGGCGGGCGGCGCCGATCCGCCGCTGCCCTCGCTCGCGGAGCCGCAGGCGACGAGCTGCGCGGCGAGGAGGAGCGCGGTGATCAGGGCGCGTCGCATCGCTCGACTCATCGCAGAGGGCGCGGCCGCCGGCGCGTGAAGAGTTTGCGTGGCGGAGAACGCAGGAGGACCGCGCCCCCGAAGGCGCGGCCCTCATGTCGGTGCGCGCTCGCGTCGATCTCCGACGCGTCGGCGCAGCTCAGACCGAGAAGGACGAGCCGCGCCGGAGAACGCAAGAGGACCGCGCCCCCGAAGGCGCGGCCCTCATGTCGGTGCGCGCTCGCGTCGATCTCCGACGCGTCGGCGCGGCTCAGACCGAGAAGGACGAGCCGCAGCCGCAGGAGCCGGTGGTGTTCGGGTTGTTGAACTTGAAGCCGGCGCCCTGGAGGCCCTCGACGTAGTCGATCGTCGTGCCCATCAGGTACATGAAGCTCATCTGATCGCAGAGGAGCTGGACGCCCTGCACGGAGAAGACGTTGTCGCCGTCGGCGGGCTCGTCGAAGTAGAGGTCGTACTGGAAGCCGGCACAGCCGCCGCCCATGACCTTCACGCGCAGGCCGTAGCTCGGCTCGATGTCCTCGGCGTCGCGGATCTCCTGGACCTTGGCGGCGGCGACCTCGGTCAGGTTGAGGGCGCCGACCATCGCCGGATCGTCGATCGGCGTCGGGGCGGGGGCAGGGGCGCCCTCGGGCTTCGTGGTGGTGACTTCGCTCTGAGGCTCGGACATGGTCTTTCCTTCACCGGGCGGCGTCATGCTGACACGCGCGGCGGACGTGGAAAAGTGACGTAACGTAAGATGCTCCGTGAGTTCGGGGCGGTCAAGGCTACAAATCGCGGTCGGACACGCGCGTCGGACGCGGCGCGGCGGCCTCCGCGAGCGGGCTGCGGCGCGGTCGGCGAGGACGCCCTCCCGGGATCCTAGCAGCCCGCGGCGGAAGTCCCGCGCGGCCGCGGAGAAAAACGTCGGCCGCGGGCGCTGCGCCGCGAAGCACGCCGTACCGGGGCGTAGCGGCCGCTCTGGCGGAGCGCTCGCCGCCCGTGAGGCTCCGCGACGGGCCGCGGGACCCTCGCCACGGGCAGCTAGGGCGCCGCTCAAGGGCTTTGACAGCCCGCGGGCGCATCTCCTACCGTGACATACGATCTTTGCGCCAACTTGCGCCAACTCGCGCCGGCGTCCGCGCGCCGGCGCCGCGAATTCGCCACCACCCCCCTTTTGGAGATCCATGAAGCATCGCATCCGCGTCGGTGTCGTCCTCACGCTCGCCCTCGGCCTCTTCGCCGGCTGCGGCGAGAGCCGTGAAGACCAGCTCAAGCGTCAGCTTGGCTACGAGCAGGAGGAGAAGAAGGAGAAGGAGGTCATCGAGGAGCTGCCTCCCGATCCCGTCCGCGAGGAGCTCCGCCCCCTCCTCGAGCAGATCTACTCCCACGATCGCCTCCCCGGCGTCGTCGACGACGACGTCCTGGTCGAGAACCCGCGCTACCCCTACGAGCTCCAGGCCGGCGTTCTCGCCGTGGTCAAGGTGCCGAAGGGCGTCAGCAAGGCGGACAAGATGAAGGCGATCATCCTCGGCACCGCTGAGGCCGACGCCTGGGTCTTCCGCAAGGAGGCGCGCCGCGACTACGCCCAGCTGATCCACAAGGTGAAGTACGGCCACGGCGACGACACCAAGGAGAGGATCCTCCGCGGCTACGCCGACCTCAAGCTCCTCTCCGTCTTCAACAACGCGGGCGTCGACGAGGCGATCGGCAAGCTCGACGGCGAGGCGGCCACCGTCGCCAAGGCGATGAAGGAGGAGTACACCAAGAACAAGGACAAGTACTGGGGCGAGTGGATGGAGGTCAAGATGTACGCCCGCCGCGCCGTCTCCGGCGACGAGCCCTACCGCTCGCTCCTCCGCCAGCTCGCCAAGGACATCGGCACCGTCGAGGTCAAGCCGCGCAAGTGGGTCGACTCGGTCGATCCTGTCTTTAAGGACTGGGCGAAGGCGGTCGAGGGCAACGAGGAGCTGCTGATCAAGCTGACGAACTACCGCGAGCTCCGCGAGCGCGTCGACTTCCTCAACGACACCCACGGCATCTGGGCCGTCGAGGGGTCGAGCCTCATCCCCGAGAAGGCCAAGGACCTCAAGCCCGACAAGAAGTCCGGCTACGCCGTCCTCCGCGAGGACCTCGGCAGCGGCTACAACGAGCTGACCTTCGTCTTCGACAAGAAGCTCAGCGGCGCCAAGCTCAAGCGCGCCTTCCTCCACTCGCTGATCTTCCGCCAGCTCCTCACCGACTATCAGATGCTCGCCACCGCCGGCGGCGACTGGGCTGAGCGCAACCCCGACGGCTCGCTCGTCAAGGACACGTCGATCGTCCCCGACGAGATGGACCCGCTCTACGCCCGCTGCGGCGCCGACGGTGCCCTCGACAGCCTGATCGCCGGCTACTCCGGCGACTTCCCGCTCCTCCAGGGCGTGCCGATCAACCAGAAGAACGCCGAGAAGGTGATCTCGGACGCGCACAAGTGCGTGATCGAGGGCGGCAAGCCGCGGATCTTCGTCCCGGCCAAGGACGACGAGTTCGCCCTCGAGGGCCCGGCCCCGGCCTCGCGCCTCGCCCTCTTCCAGATGCTCGCGCGCTTCGAGAAGATCGACGTCAACATGGCGGGCATGGGCGACGACGCCAAGCGCCTCCCCGAGGACGACGCGATCGACGACGCCGAGGCGCTGCTCAAGCAGCTCGAGGCGAAGCAGAAGGAAGAGAACAAGTAGGCCGAAGAGCCAGGTTCTCGCCGGCGGACGGGGGTCGATCGCAGCCGCGGTCGCCCCCGTTCGCGCGTTGACGCCCGTGAGCCGCGCAGGCAAGCGAGAGCACCGCCTGGCCCGGCCGCACGGGCCCTTGACCCGGCTGCTAGAGTGGTCGGGCATGCGCGCGGTGGCGATCGTCGGGGCGTGGGCGCTGGCCGTCGGCGGCTGCGTCCGTCCTGCGCCGTCACCTCGCCCGCCTGTCGTTGCGGACACGCTCGCGCCGGCCTCGGACGCGCCCGCGAGCGCGGCCCCGGCCCCGGTCGAAGCCGAGGACGCGCCCGCGACAGAGAGGGCTCCCGCCGTCGACGCGGCGGCGGAGGTCGCGGCGCCCGAGCCCCCGGCGTCGGAGGTCGCTAAGCAGGGGGCGGCGAAGCCTGAGCCGGTGACGCTGATNNGGGGCGCGAACCACCTCGCCCGCGCTCGCCGCGACCGCGACAACGACGTGTGCGTGCGGCCAAAGTGGCCCAAGGAGGGCGTTATCGGGCGCCCGCCGGTCTACCGGATCGAGCACCGCGAGCTCGACAGCGGCGACCTCGACCACGACCGCCTCCTCCTCGACCTCCTCAAGTTCGAGAAGGAGCTGCGCAGGTGCTACCAACAGGGGGTCGGCCAGCGCCTGCCGCCGGGCGATCAGAGCATCCGCGGCCGCGCTGCGATCACCCTGCGGATCGACGGGGCCGGCCGCGTCGTCGACACGAAGGTGCGCTTCTCGGACAGGTGCGTGCGCGTGTGCATCGAGCGTTCGGCGCTCGACTGGCAGGTGACGCGCCTGGATGAGGTCGAGGCGCCAACAGCCGAGATCACCTGGCGGATCGCCCTCAGCGTCGCGCCGGACACCTCGCCGCGGTACTTCTGACCGCGTCGACCGAGGTCGCCCCGCGCGGGCGGGGAACTCGGCGCGCCGCGCCGCCGTTCTGTCGGAGTGAGCAGGTTTGACGGGCGCAGGAGGGCTCCGAGGGCGATCGCAGGGGGGCTGCGCGGGCGCGCCCCAGGGGCGCTAGTTTGCGGGCGCGGGCGCCGCTATCATCGCTCGGCCCGATGTCCGACCCCGATCAGAGCACCCTGGAATCCATGGACGCCGCCGCCGTCGAGGCCGCGCTCCCGACCCTCTCCGCCGCTGGCCTCGAGACCCTGGTCCGCCGGGCCAACCGCGAGTACTGGGATCACGACAAGCCGACGCTCCCCGACCCGCTCTACGACCGGATCGTCGAGCGCCTGCGCAAGCTCGACCCCGACGCCGCGGTGCTCTCGGCGATGGGGCCGACGCCGAGCGACGGCCCGAAGCTCGAGGCCGACGAGGCGATCCGCCTGCCGCCGGTCGAGCGCTTCGGCGCGACCGTCGTCCACAAGCGGCCGATGCTGTCGCTGGGCAAGTGCTACAACGAGGCCGATCTGATGGCCTGGGCGGCCAAGATCACCGGCGACTTCGTCGTCATGCCGAAGATGGACGGCATCGCCTGCTCGCTGCGCTACGACGAGGGCGGCAGCCTCGTGCTCGCGGCGACCCGCGGCTCGGGCACCGAGGGCGAGGACATCACCCTCAACGTCCTGCCGATCGCCGACGTCCCGGCGTCGATCAAGGCCGAGCACGCGCCCGGCGTCGAGATCGAGGTCCGCGGCGAGCTCTACATGCGCCTCAGCAGCTTCGCCCAGTACAAGGGCGAGTACGCCCACCCGCGCAACCTCACCGCCGGCTCGGTCAAGCAGAAGGACCCGGCGAAGAGCCGGGCCCAGGACCTCTCCTTCTTCCCCTACGACGTCATCGGCCCCGAGCTCGTCGACGAGCGGGCGAAGTTCGACTTCCTCGCCGCCGTCGGCTTCAAGGTCGAGGGCTACGAGATCGCCGCGCGGGCGGAGCTCCAGGCGACGTTTGAGCGCTTCGTCCGCGAGCGCCCGAGCCTCGACTACGAGATCGACGGCGTCGTCTACCGCGCGTCGCTCACCGCCGAGCACGCGCGCCTCGGCGAGACCAGCCACCACCCGCGCTACGCGATCGCCTACAAGTTCCAGGGCGACGTCGGCCACACCGATCTCCTCGGCGTCCTCTGGTCGGTGTCGCGGACCGGGACGATCACCCCGGTCGCGCTCCTCGATCCGATCGAGCTCAGCGGCGCGATGATCGGCCGGGCCAGCCTCCACAACCTCAACCGCTTCGAGGAGCTCGGCCTCACCGAGAAGTGCAAGGTCGAGATCAGCCGGCGCGGCGGCGTGATCCCGCAGGTCGAGGGCGTCGCCGAGGCCGGCCCCGGCGAGGTCCCCTTCGCGGTCCCGAGCGAGTGCCCGGCCTGCGGCGGCCCGGTCGAGCGCCGCAAGAAGCGCGACGGCGAGTTCCTCTGGTGCGCCAACCCGAAGAAGTGCGGCCAGGCGCTGCTGCGCGAGCTCGAGCACTTCGCCAAGGTCGTCGACATCCAGGGCTTCGGCCCGAAGATCGTCGCCCAGGCGGTCGACGCCGGCCTCCTGACGACGCCGACCGACTTCTACCGCCTGCGCGCCGTCGACCTCGCCGGCCTCGATCGCCTCGGCGAGCGCAGCGCCCAGAACCTCGTCGATCAGGTCGACGCCCACCGCGAGATCCCGCTGCCGATCTTCCTCAAGGCCCTCGGCGTCGAGCACCTCGGCAAGTCGAACGGCAAGCTCCTCGGCAAGCAGTTCGGCACCCTCGCGGCGATCCGCGCGGCGACCCGCGACGACCTCATGGCGATCAAGGGGATCAAGGACGCGATCGCCGACGCGATCGTCGCCGGCCTCAAGGAGCGGGCGCCGCTCATCGACGCGCTGCTGACCGAGGTCAAGGTCATCGAGGGCGCGGCGGCGCTTCCTGACGACGAGCCGGTCGCCGACGGCGAGTTCTCCGGCAAGAGCTTCCTCTTCACCGGCACGCTCACCAAGTGCACGCGGTCGACGGCCCAGGCGAAGGTCCGCTCGCTCGGCGGCGAGACCCCGAGCGGCGTCTCCGGCGGCCTCAGCTACCTCGTCGTCGGCGGCGACGACCTGGCGAGCGGCAAGAAGTCGTCCAAGATAAAGAAGGCCGAGGCGCAGATCGCCAAGGGCTCGGCGCTCAAGATCATCTCCGAGGACGAGTTCCTCGAGATGGTCGGTGGCGTCGACGAGTAGGCGAGGCCCCCGGCGCTGGAGGGCGAGCGATGACGGATCGCGGCAAGATCGAGCGGATTGTTGAGGCGCGGATGAAGCTCCGCGCCCGCTTTGAGGCGAAGATGCGGGCGACGCCGTCGCTCGCCGACGGCGCGCCGCAGGGCTCGGGGCCGCCGAACCGCCACGGCATGCCGGAGCTGCCGCCCGGCCAGCACCTGACCAAGAAGTGGCCGGTCCTCGACCTCGGGATCCACCCCGACATCGCCCGCGCGGACTGGCGCCTCGAGATCGACGGCGCCTGCGCGGCGCCGCGGACCCTGACCTTTGAGGATCTCCTGAGCCTCGAGCAGGTCGACGACGTCAGCGACTTCCACTGCGTGACGACCTGGTCGAAGCTCGGGATCCCGTGGCGAGGCGTCCGCCTCGTCGACGCCCTCGCGCTCGCCGAGCCCGAGGACGACGCCGGCTTCCTCTTCTTCCACGCGAGCGACGGCTACACGACCAACATCCCGATGGAGGAGGCGATCAAGCCCGACGTCCTCCTGGTCTACGAGGCCTTCGGCGCCCCCTTGGAGCAGGTGCACGGCGGCCCGGTGCGGGTGATCACCCCGCAGCTCTACGCCTGGAAGGGTGCAAAATGGATCGCGCGGATCGAGCTCCTGCGCGAGAACCGGCGCGGCTTCTGGGAGCGCAACGGCTACTCGAACACGGCGCATCCGTGGCGTAACGATCGCTACAGCTGAGCCGCCGGATCCCCGCGCTCACGCCGGGGATTGGCCGCGGTGCGGCTCTACAGCGCGCGCGTCTTCGCGCCTCGGCGCGCGAAAATGCGCTACCGTCGGTCCGTGCCCAGCTCGACGACCCGTCGCCACAACCTCAGCGCTCTCCTCGTCTTCGCCGCCTCTGCGTCGCTCGCCTGCGGCGATCCGGTCGAAGGGGAGGGCGAGGGCGACTCCGCGTCGGCGAGCGGGCTCGGCCTGTCGGCGGGTTCGGGCAGCGACAGCGCCAGCGACAGCGATAGTGACAGCGACAGCGCGGGCGCCACGACGACGACCGGGACGACGACCGGCGGCGACGCGAGCACGACCTCGGGGTGGACGACGGCGACGACGACAGGCGCGTCCACGGGCGCCGACACGGGCGGCCAGACGACCACGGACGACGGCTCGAGCACGACGACCGGCGGCGACGACGGGCTGCCGCGGGACTGCCCGCGCGTCGTCGTCGACGTCCCAGACGGCGAGGTGCTCAACGTCCGCCCGCTGCCGTCGACCGAGAAGGCGCCGATCGGCACCCTCGACGACGGGGCGATCGTCGACGCCCTCGAGCTCGTCGACGGCGAGGTGATCCAGGGCAACCCCGAGTGGTTCGCGATCGACTACGAGGGCGAGCTCGGCTACGTCTCGGCGGTCTTCGCCACATGCACGCTCGACGAGCCGCCGGAGCCGCCCGCGGGCTTCTACATCCCGCTGACCTGCGGGACGAAGGCGACGATTACGCAGGGAAACAACGGCCAGCTCTCGCACAACGGCACCTCGGCCTACGCCTTCGACTTCGGCGTCGGCATCGGCACGCCGATCGTCGCCATGGCCGACGGCAAGGTCCTCTACACCTACGACAAGACCGGCCCCGGCGACCCCTGCTACAACGGCGGCGGGCAGGAGTGCGTGAATTATGCGAACTACGTCGTCCTCCTCCACGGCGACGGGACGACGACCGCCTATCGCCACCTCAACAAGGTCACGGTGAGCGTCGGCGACACCGTCAAGAGCGGCAAGAAGATCGGCCTCTCGGGGACCACCGGTTGGTCCACGGGGCGCCACCTCCACGCCGTCCGCCAGAAGGAGTGCGGCAAGCCCTACTGCCAGTCGATCCCCCTCGAGTTCGTCGAGGCCGGCGTGCCGAAGACCGGCGACAAGGTGACGTCGGAGAACTGCCCGTAGGGGCAGGGGACGGCGGTCGGCGCGGCGATCACCGCGCTCGTCCTCTGCGGGGCGGTCCGGTCGACTCTTTGGGGGGACGCTCGCCGGGGGCTCTGCGGGCCGCTCGGCGAGGGCTCTTCAGGTCGCGGCGTGCCCGCGCGCGCGGGCGCCTCGAGGGCGGTCGCGTGGCTCGGGCGAGGCGGGTCACAGAGCGCCCTATGCGATGACCTGCGGCGATCGAACGCGGGCGCTCGAAGAATGGTGAATCTGCGGCGACCCGCGCAGGAGCACGCGCGAGCGCCTGCGGATGCGCGAGGGCGGGATACGCACAACCCGGTGCGATGCGACGCGATGCGAGGAGCCGTGGGCGCGAGCGCTCGTCGCCGACGTCCGCGATCGATCGGAGGTCAACAGGCTCTCTATGCAGCGACGGCTCGCGATCATACGCGCCCCCGGGGAGAGGAATGTCCTCTGCGACAGGTCTTTTCAGGCGCCGGATCGCGGATAGACTCCGCGGCATGAAACGGGTTGGTGTGTTCCTCTGTGTTGCGCTGTTGGCCCCCTCGCTCGGCGCGTGCTCGACGGCGGTCAAGCACGCCCGCGAGATCGGCAAGGCGTCCTCTGACTACAAGCAGGCGAACGATCAGTTCGCCGCGCACCAGGCGGAGAACGCCGCGAAGGCGGAGGCTGGCTGGACGAACGGGGTCGCCCTTTACGACACGTACATGGCCGCGCCCGCGCCGTCGCCGGCGACGACGATCGACGAGGCGAGGGCCTGGCACGAGGAGCGCTACGCGATCATCGTCGAGGCGGACCAGCACTTCGCGGACGTCCAGGTCTACGAGGACGCGGGCGCGCGCGGGTACATGACCCACATCAAGCTCGGCGAGATGGAGCGCCGGCTGATCGACGAGCTCGTCGGCTTCGAGGCGAGCCTGAGCGCCGACGACGGGCGGACGATGCACGCGACGGCGCTGATCGTGCTCATCGAGGACGCGCTCAAGCACTACGACGCCTGGGACGGCGCCTACGCGGAGTTCGACGACGGCACCCTCGAGCGCGAGCTGAGCGGTGAGATCGCGCGGGCCAGGGACGTGCACGCGGAGCTCGAGGTCGCCTTCGAGCGCTGCGGGAAGATCGTCATGGGCGACCTGCCGACGGCCGCCGCCGGCGACGCGTAGCCGGCGGGGCCTAGCGTGCGTCGCAGCCGTCGCGTGGGGTCTGGGACGCCTGTGACGAACGTCTCTCGCGGCCTCGTCCGCCCCCGAGGTTCCGCCAGCGCCGCGCTCTGACCCGGCGCGGCGGCGCGAGGACACACGGGGCCTTCGCCCAGCAGCCTCTTAGCCGCGGGGAGGCGGCGCGCCGCGGAGCCTCGGGGTCATCGCGTCGGTGAGCCAGCGGGTGAGGTTGGGGAAGTGGCGGGTGAGCCGATAGACCCACGGGTAGATCACCCGCGGCCGCCGGCTCTCGACGGCGTCGGCGATCATGCGGGCGAGGATCGCCGGCTTGCCGGTGGGGAGGCGGTCGACGGTGCCGCTGCTCTCGTAGCGCTCGCGGGCGGCGGCCTCCATCGCCGACTCGACAGGCCCGGGATAGACCGTGACGACGTGGACGCCGTAGGGGCGGAGCTCGCCGCGCAGGCCCTCGGAGGCGGCGCCGAGGCCCGCCTTCGCGGCGTTGTAGTAGTACATGCCGGGGGTCGGCGCGAGGCCGGCGACGGAGGCGATGTCGACGATCGTCCCGGCGCCGCGCTCGATCATCGCCGGCAGCGCGGCCTGGGTCAGGCGCAGCGGCGTGTGCAGGTCGAGGAGGAGGAGGCGCGCGCCGGCCTCGGGATCGGTGGTCGAGGTCGGCGCGACGATCTGGACGCCGGCGTTGTTGATGAGCACGTCGATCGGCCCGAGGGCGGCCTCCGCCGCGGCGAGGACGGCCGGCGCGGCGGCGGGGTCGCTGAGATCGCGGTCGAGGACGTAGGTTCTCCCCGCGGGCGCGGCCGCGGCGATCGCCTCGAGGAGCTGGCGGCGGCGGGCGATCAGGGTGACCGCGGCGCCGCGGCTGAGGTACTCGCGGGCGATGGCCTCGCCGATCCCGCTGGACGCTCCGGTGACGACGACGTGCATCCCGTGACCATACAGGAATCTCCGGAGGACGACGGGCGACGGCGGGCGCCGACCGCCACCTACCGCCGCGGGGCGCCTTCGGGTACCTTCCGGCCCCATGTCGCGCCTCCGCCGGACGCTCCTCGCCTCGCTCCTCCTCGCCGCCTGCGCCGATGACGTCGGCGACGCGGGCTCTGAGACCCAGACGACCGCGGCGACGACGGCGACGACGACCGCGTCGACGACCGGCGGCGGCACGGCGACGACCGGCGACGGCACCTCGGGGAGCGAGACCTCGTCGGGCTCCAGCGCCAGCGGGGCGGCGACGACGGACGCGACCTCCACGTCATCGGACACGACCGACGACACGACCTCGACCACCGGCTTCACGCCGACGGTCGGCGACGGCGTCTTCCTCTACACGGGCGCTGGCGGCGACAACTACGACACCGACGCGGCCGCGGTCGAGGCCCTCTACGCCGGCGCCGGCGTCAAGGTGACCCGCAGCGAGACGATCGCCGGGGACATCACCGCCGACCACGGCTGCCTCGTGCTCCTCAACCCCTCGCAGGCGCTGCCGGCGGCCGTCGGCGACGCCGCCCAGGCGCTGCTCGACGGCGGCGGCCGGGTCGTCTTCCAGACCGAGCACAGCGGCTACGGCGGCCACGACGTCGCCAACGCCCTCCTCGCCGACCTCGGCGCGACGATCCGCTCGGTCGAGGAAAGCGAGTCAGGCTGGCCTGAGCTCACCCTCACCCCAGCGCCGCCGCTCACCGACGGCGTCTCGGAGCTCGCGCCCTTCTACGTCGCCCGCGTCGACCTCGGGGCCGGCGGCGCGCCGATCGCGACGATCCAGGGCAGCGACTGGGTCGTCATCGGCCGCGAGTCGGTCGGCCACGGCGAGGTCGTGATCGTCGGCGACGGCTCGATGTTCGGCTACTCGCTCGACGACGCCGACAACAGGGCCTTCATCCTCAACTTCGCCGAGCGCTGAGGCTTCTAGGAGGCCGCTACTCGGCGAAGGGATCGCTGAGGGCGGGGTCGGTCAGGAAGGTCTCGTCGGTGAAGCTCTCGAGGAAGGCGAGGAGGTCGGCCTTCTCGTCGTCGGTCAGCGTGAAGCCGCGGACCAGCGGGTCCTTATGCGGGTTCTCGCGGCCGTCGCCGGCGTAGGGTCCGTCGGTGATCTCGCGGCCGCCGGCGGCGTAGAAGTCGATCACCTCCTCGAGGGTCTCGATGCTGCCGTCGTGCATGTAGGGGCCGGAGACGGCGATGTTGCGCAGGCTCGGGGCGCGGAAGCGGCCCATGTCGCTGTCCTCACCGGTGAACTCGTAGAGGCCGACGTTGGGGACCGGGTACGAGCCGTCGCCGCCGATGTTGTAGAGGCCGTTGTTGAAGAAGGTCAGCTCGCGCTGGGTCGACTCGACGGCGAAGAAGGCGGCGGCGAGGTTGAGGCCGGCGTGGCAGTGGTAGCACTCGAGGCGCTCGGAGAAGAAGAGCGCGAACCCCCGCTTGGCGGCCTCTGAGATCGCGCCGTCGTCCTTGCCGTAGAGGTAGCGGTCGTAGGGGGAGTCGCCCGAGACCATCGTCCGCTCGAACGAGGCGAGCGCGTAGACGATGTTGTCGAAGTTGACGGGCTCGGCGTCGTCCGGGAAGGCGGCGGCGAAGCGCGCGACGTAGTCGGCGTCGCCGCGGAAGCGCCCCAGGATCTCCTCCTCGTGGCCGGTCGCGCCGAGCTCGACGGGGTGCTCGCCGAAGAGCGGCACCCGGGCCTGCTGCTCGAGGAGCTCGAGGTTGGGGTTCGCCCACGTGTAGGTCGGGAAGTAGGCGACGTTCGCCAGCGACATCGCGTTTCGCGGGACCTGGTCGCCGGTCGAGCCCTCGGGCGTCGCCTTGCCGTCGGCGAAGCCGAGCGACTGGTCGTGGCAGCCGCCGCACGACATGGTCTCGTTCGCCGACAGCCGCGTGTCGTAGAAGAGGTAGCGCCCGAGCTCGACCTTGGCCGCGCTCATCGGGTTGTCCTCGGGGACATAGGGCTCGGGGAAGCCCTCGGGGAGGTGCCACTCCCAGGCCTCGGGCCCGCCTGTGCCGCTCTCGCTCTCACCCTCGACCTCGGGCCCGCAGGCGGCGAGCCCCGGGCCGAGGAGGAGAGCGATGATCAGGCTGTGGCGCTGCGCGAACATCGTAGCCGCCTATTGGTCTACCACCTTGAAGACGGTCTGTCCCCCGGGGTCCGTGTTCGCGCTGTTGTGCTCGAGACCGAGCGGGGCGAAGATCGCCGGGCACTCGGGGTCGTCGACGCCGGACATGCAGCCGTCGACGGGGTCGACCATCATGTCGTTCGGCGTCGTCAGGTCGCTGTCGGCGACGAGCGCCGCGAGGTCGACGGCGAGCGCCTGGGTCGCGGGATCGAAGCCCTCGAAGGGCAGGACGATGCGGTAGTTGTTCGAGCAGGCGAAGCCGTCGGCGGTGCTCCCCATGCAGCCGGTGGCGCCGAGGTGGAAGACGAAGGGCTCGCCGCCCGCGCCGGTGAGATCGACGCGCATGTACTTGTAGCCGCCCATCCAGCTCCAGTACATGCCGGGGATGTTGAGCGGCGCCGGGGCCGAGGCGCTGTCGAGGTGGTTGAGCGCCTCGGGGACGCCGATCGTGAACTCGACGCCGGTGACGTCCGCTGCGTCGGCGACGCTGCCCGCGACCACGAGGTTGGTCTCGGGGGTGCCGACGCACTCGCCCTCGGCGTTCTCGAAGTCGAGGAGGACGACGCCCTCGTTCTGCCACTCGTTGTCGTCGAGGGTGATCGCGGTGCGCGTGCCGTCGCCGCGGATCACCGAGACGTCGTGGATGTAGAGGCGGAAGTCGTTGGCCTGGACCGTCGCGGCGGTGGTCCCGAGGCCGTCGTAGTTCATGCCGCAGGCGAAGGCGGCGTCGCCGACCACGGGGGCGAAGGTGATCGTCAGCGCCTCGGCCTCGCCGCCGGTCTCGGTGCCGGTGCCGGTGTCGCTGTCAGACTCCGACGCGCTGGCGCTATCGCTGCCGCTGGCCATGTCATCGCCAGCGCAGCCGGCGAACGAGAACGCTGTAAAGGGGAGGAGGAGCGCGAGTCCAAGCCTAGTCATTGGTGGGAATCATAGGAATCACGCGGTTATGTTCGATATGGCATTTTGTCGCACGGGGTACGTGGTTGTTTTCGGGGCCTGCGGACGTCTTCGGCGGCTTTTCGTTGCGGTCTTGGGGAGAGCGAGGTGCGACTTCGCGCGTATCCCGCGACGCCAGCGGCGCTCGGCGCTCGGCGAGCCGCGAGGAGCCGCAGTTGCGTCGCTCTCGGCGACCGCTGTCGGAGGTCGAGGCTCAGGGAGCCCGCGCTCTCTCGGCGCTCCCGAAGCTCGACGGCTGTCGCAGGGGTCAGGTGTGCCGCGGGTCGATCCCGCGGAGGAGCTCGGCGAGCGCCGGCGCCTCGAGGTTGCGCTGGTGATCGGCGAGCTCGAGGATCAGGCGATCGCCCGCGCTCTCGGCGATCTCGAGGCGCTCGACGGCGCCTGAGGTCGGCGCCAGCGAGATCGTGACGCTCCGGTAGGTCGCGCGGACGGTCGACTCGCGGCGGGGCAGGACCGTCAGGCGGATGCCGGCGCCGCGCGGCCGCGACAGGCGGGCGTCGACCTCGAGGGCGGTCGGGCGCGCGGGGTCGACGGGCGGCGGCGCGAAGGCGCCGAGGAGGCGGGCGCTGAGCCAGCGGCGCGCGGGCGTCGGCCGCAGCTCCGCGGCGCTCCGGGCCCCGGGGGCGTTGGCTAGGATCGACGCCCGCTCGCCGTCGATCAGCGTCGTCGATCCGGCCTCGTCGTCGTCGTGGAGGAGGAGGCGATCGGGGGCGACGAAGACCAACGTCCCGCCGAGGCGCAGCGGCTCGTCGCCCTCGAGGAGCGACGAGTGGCGGATCGTCGTCAGGCGGGCGACGAGGTTCTGGGTCGTCGCCGCGTAGCTCCGCCACAGCTCGAGGCGGCGGTCGACGACGCGGTCGCG
>JAGQIT010000538.1 GCA_020431135.1 Myxococcales bacterium
CGAGGAAGGCCTCGCTCGGCCGCCCACGGCGCGCGCCGTAGCGGGCGTGCCGCGGGTAGTAGGCCATCGTCAGCGACTCGTGGGCCTTCATCAGGAAGCGGAAGCCCTCGGGGACCGCGTCGGCGTAGCGCTCGAGCTCGTCGCTGCGCAGCGGCGCGTAGTAGGAGCGGTCGATGCCGACGGTGCGCAGGAGCGGGTGCTGGGCGTAGGCCTCGAGGCCGCCGCGGGCCAGGCGCTCCTGGCTGTAGTGCTGGTCGTAGACGATCCCCGCCCAGCCGGGGAACGACCACGACGAGGTGCCGAGGTAGAGCTCTGGCGGCAGCGCGGCGGCGAGCTCGGTGAGCCTCTCCGGCGCGAGCACCGGGGCGACGCCGCTGCGGCTCGACGCGATCGGCGTCGGCGGACCGCCGAAGAGGTTGAGCTGGGCGCGCGGGCGAGCGGGCATCGCCTGTTCGCTATAGCGCACCTGCCGCGCGGTGGCGAGCGCTCGCGCGCATTCGCGCGAAAAATTGTCGGCGCCGTCGAGGGTCGCCCGTACGATGCCCGGCATGACTTCCTCCGACGCCAAGGCCGCGGCGCCGCTCGTCTGGATCGACCTCGAGATGTCGGGCCTCGACCCCGAGCGCCACGCGATCCTGGAGATCGCCACCATCGTCACCGACGGCGACCTCAACATCCTCGGCGAGGGCCCCGACATCGTCGTCCACCAGGAGGACGCGGTGCTCGAGGCGATGGACGAGTGGTGCACGCAGCACCACGGCGACAGCGGCCTGACGGCGGGGGTCAAGGCGTCGACGATCGACGTCGCGGCGGCCGAGGCCCAGACCCTCGAGTTCCTGAAGAGGCACTGCGCCGCCGGGGGCTCGCCGCTGTGCGGCAACTCGATCGGCCAGGATCGCCGCTTCATCGTCCGCTACATGCCGGCGCTCGCCGAGTTCCTCCACTACCGCAGCGTCGACGTCTCGTCGGTCAAGGAGATCGCCCGCCGCTGGTACCCCGAGGCGCTCGCGGCCGCGCCGGCGAAGGCCGAGAGCCACCGCGCGCTCGACGACATCCGCGAGTCGATCGCCGAGCTCCTCTACTACCGGCGGACGATCTTTCGCTGAGTCGGTCTATCCTCCGAGACATGTCGTCAGGAACGATCCGCCTCCGCGACGCCGCGCTCGGCGACCACGCGCTCGTCGTCCGCCTCTTCCCCGATCTCCTGACCGGCGACCCGCCGCCGGACCTCGAGCGCTGGCGCGATCGCTTCGTGCCGACCTCGCGGATCGCCCTGGTCGACGGCGAGGCGGCGGGCTACCTCTACTATGACGTTCTCGACGGCGTCGGCTACATCCGCAACGTCGTCGTCGATCCGGCGCATCGCGGGCGCGGGCTCGGGCGCGCCCTCGTCGAGGACGCCGGCGCCCTGATGCTGGCTCGCGGCTGCGATCGTTGGCAGCTCAACGTCCGCCCGGAGAACGACCCGGCGGTCGCGCTCTACCGCAGCGTCGGCCTCGAGATCGCCTTCGCCTCGGTCGCCCTGCGCCTGCCGTGGGCGCTCGTCGATCGCCTGCCCGCGTCGACGCGGCCGCTCGAGGTTGTGGCCGCTGCGGCCGACGAACTCGCCGCGATCGCGGCGGCGTTCGATCTCCCGGAGGGGCAGCTCGAGCAGCTCGCGGCTGTCCCGCGGGTCTTCGTCCGTCGGCTCCGCGATCCCGAAGATCCGGGGGCCCTAGACCTCGGCGTCGCCGCCTTCGACGTCACCTTCCCTGGCTGCTTCCCCTTCCGTGTCGGCCGCGCGGAGGACGTCGGCGCCCTGCTCCGCGGCCTCCGATCCCTCGCTGAGGAGACGGACGTCATCGGCGTCGTCGTGGAGGGGCACGACGCCCTCGCGGAGCTGCTCATCGACGCGGGCGCCGAGGTCAAGCTGCGCTTCGTCCACATGCGCGGTCCGATCCGCGTCGCGTCGGCGAGCTGAGGGTTGTCAGACCCAGGCTCCGTCCGTCGCACGGCGCGCGACCCCAGGGCCCGTCTCCGCGTCGGCGTCGCGTGGACAAGGGCGGACAAATGGGGGAGCGTGGAGGGGATGCTGCGCGCGCACGGAGCCGCCGCGGGGGCGCTGGTGATCGGGCTCTCCGCGTGCATCCTCGACAACCCGGGGTTCACGACGGGGCTCGCCGCGACGGCGACCGACGGGACGACGACGGGCACGTCGACGACGACGGAAGGGGGCTCGACGACGACGACGACCGGCGGCGAGTCGACGTCGATCACGACGGGCATCGAGACGACGACGACCACCACCACCGACGGGACGACGACGACGACGACCACCACCACCACCGGCGAGCCCGAGGACTGCTGGGGCCTCGATCCCGACGTCTGGGTCGTCGAGAAGATCGATGACGCGTCGCTCGGCCAGAACCCGCGGAGCGTGCGGATCAGCCCCGACGGCCTCAGCATCGTCTACATCGCCGAATTCGGCGGCAAGCCGCGGCCGCATGGCGCGACGCGGGCGAGCCTCGACGACCCCTTCCTCGTCGGCGCGCCGATGGCCGAGTGGGAGCTGCTGGCGACCGGCGTCGACCACCCAGCGCTCAGCGTCGACCTCGACGAGCTCTTCCTCAGCGGCACGGGGATGGACGCCAACGACATCGTCGTGTCGGTGCTCAACGGCGGCGACTGGACGGTCCCGACGCCGGTCACGGGGGTCGCTTCGGGGGAGGCGGAGCGCACGCCGTCGCTGAGCGAGAGCGGCGCGCGTCTCGTGCACTCGCGCCTCGTCGGGCCGCCGCAGCCGTACTTGGGGAGCCCGGCGTCGTGGCGCTTCTACGAGGCGAAGCGGCCGATCGGGTCGGCGCCCGGCACGGGCTTCGACTCCTTCACGCCGGTCGTCCTCCCCGGCCTCACCGACGACGTCTACGCCCACGTCTTCGAGTGCCCGACGATCTCCCCGGACGGACTTCGCCTGTTCTTTGGTTCATCCTATCCGACGGTGCTCGACCCCAACAACGCCAGCGACGCGCTCAAGATGTACGTCAGCGAGCGCGCCGGCGTGAACGCCCCGTGGGGGGCGCCGGTCGAGATCCCGTCGCTGAAGGCGGCGACCTGGCAGCTCTGCCCGCAGGCGATCACCCGCGACGGCTGCCAGATGACCTTCGCGCGCTTCAAGTTCCCGCCGGATCCGAACGAGCCCGACCCGGTGCAGCCCTTCCTCGCGCGCCGCGGGCCGTGAGAGGCCAGCCTGTCCCTTGGGGCTCGTCTAGGCGGTCGCGTCGGCGCCCGCGCTGTCGGGCGTCGTGACGTCGGGCTTGGCGACGTCCGGCCTCTTGGCGGCGTCGGCCTCCGCGGGCGGGCTGGGCTCGCGGATCGCCTGCTGGATCGCCGCCGGGAGGTCGACGAGGAGGGCGTCGATCGCCTCGTCGGCGGCCTCGAGCGCTGACAGCGAGCCGCTGACGACGGCGTCGTGGATCGCCTTGAAGATGCCGCGGAGGCGGTCGCGGTCGCCGGCGGGGATCCCCTCGGCGAGCTCGCCGAGGACCTTGAGCCCGCGCTCGCGCAGGCCGCCGAGGCGGAGCTTGAGCGCCTGCGTCCGCCGCTGGCGGCGGAGCGCCTCCTCGACGGCGCGCTGGTGCTCGGCGAGCGCCTCGACCTCGCCCGGGGTCATGCCGCCGCCGCCGAAGACCTCGAGGGTCGCCTGGCGGCCGCGGAAGCTCTCGCGGAAGGAGAGGCTGAGGATCCCGTTGGCGTCGACGTTGAAGGTGAGGTCGATCGCCGGGCGCCCGCGGAGGACGTGCTCGCCGAGGGCGTAGCGACCGCGGTCGCCCTCGCTGAGGTGGAAGTGGGCGGTGGGCGCGTCCGAGTTGGGGTCGGGGTCGATCTCGAAGAGCTCGGTGTGGCTCGCCGGGAGGGAGATCGTCGCCGGGAAGAGGAGCTCGGGCTCGAGGTCGTCGGTCGGCCGCGGGGTCGGCTCGGCGGGCGCCGTCGGTGTGTCGTCGACGTCGACGTCGTCGGTGCTCGCCGCGGCGTCGTCGTCGTCGCTCTCCGCGGTAGCGGCGACCTCAGCGGACGCGACGGGCTCGCTGGCCTCGGAGGTGGCCTCGGAGGTGGCCTCGGAGGTGTCGGCCGCGAGCGCGTCCTCTGCGTCGGTCTCGGTCGCGGCGTCGACCTCCTCGGCCTCCTCGGGCGCGGTGTCGACGGGCGCCTGCTCGGGCGTGTCCGTCAGCGGCTCGGCCTCGTCGGTCGCCGGAGTCATGGCGGCGGCGTCCTGCGCCTGCGCCCCGGCGACCGGCGGCGGGCCGTCGTCGCGCTGGAGGATGATCGGCCGGCCGAGCACGTCGTCGATCTCGACCGCGGCGATCGTCGGGTCGCGGGCGAGGAGCGCCGCGACTCGAGCGGCGCCGCGGGCCGCGAGATCGCCGGCGACGAAGCGCAGCTCCGGGGTCTTGCCGAGGGCGGCCTCGAGGCGATCCTGGAGGAGCGGGAGGTGGGCGCCGCGGCCGATGAGGTAGACCTCGTCGAGGGCCGCGAGCTCGCGGCCGCTGCGGGCGACGGCGGCGTTGAACGTCGCCGACCAGCGCTCGACGAGGTCGCCGAGGAGCGCCTCGAGCTCGCCCTGCGCGATGATCGTCTCGAGGTGCTTGGGCCCGGAGGCGTCGGCGGTGAGGAAGGGCAGGTGGACCTCGCGCTCGCGCGCGCTCGACAGGTCGATCTTCGCCTTCTCGGCGGCGTCGCGGAGGCGCACGCGGGCGACGGGATCGGCGGCGAGCTCGGGCTGCTCGCAGGCGATCGCGGCCTCCTCGGCGAGGCGCGCGGCGAGGCGCGCGTCGAGCTCGCGGGAGCCCGCGTTGAGGGCGCTGGCGCTGCCGAGGATCGTCAGGCTGGCCTCGCCGAGCTCGGCGACGGCGACGCTGAACGAGCCGCTGCCGAGGTCGCAGAGCGCGACGGTCGGCTCGCCCGCGAGGTTGCCGGCGGCCTGGAGCTCGAGGGCCGCGGCGGTGGTCGCCGGGACCAGGCGGAGGAGGTCGATCCCGGCGATCATGCACGCGTCGACGAGGCCGCGGCGCGCGAGGTTGCCGAGGCCCGCCGGGATCGTCAGGACGGCCGGCGGCAGCGCCTCACCGAGCGCCTCGGCGACGGCGTCGCGCAGGGCGATGAGCTGGGCGGCGACGAGCTGGACCGGCGCGAAGACGCGGCCGCCGAGGCGGACCCGGGCGCCGCCGCGGGCGTCGCGGACGAGCTGGAGCCCCGCCCAGGCGTCGACGTCGAGGTCGTCGTAGCGGGCGCCGAGGAGGGCGAGGGGCGCGAGGACGGTCGAGCGCGGCCGGGTGATCTGGAGGCGACGGGCGCGGTCTCCGGCGATGAGCGAGCCCTCCGCGTCGACGGCGACGGCGGCGGCGAAGCGGAGCTCACGCTTGCCCTGGCGGAGGAGGCGGGCCGACGGCGGCTCGCTGCCGGACGGGGGCGCGTAGATCGCAACGCGGAGCTCTGTGGTGCCGAGGTCGATTCCGATCGCGTGGGCCATACGCCTCCTGAGGGGCGCAGGGTACGCGCTTGCCGATCGCTGTCAACCGCGGCCGTGGCCGGCCGCTACTGACACTTCAGGCTGATCCCCGAGAACCCGCAGTCGAGGCCGGCGCAGCACGGCATGTTGCCGCCGCAGCTCGAGCCGGCGCCCTGGCAGCACGCGGCCTGGCTGATCGCGCTGCAGTCGTCGGCGCAGCCGAGCTTGCCGCCGGTCCAGCCGAAGTCGAGGCAGGTCTTGCCGCCGAACTTGTCGCCGTCGCAGACCTCGTTCTCGTCGAGCATGCCGTTGCCGCAGAGGTCGGGCGCCTCGGTGGTGGACGAGGTGGTCGAGTCGTCGGTGGTGGACGATGTCGTGGTCGATGTCGTCGTGGTGGTCGAGGTCTCGCCCTCGGTGGTCGAGGTCGCCGTCGAGGTCGAGGTCGAGGTCGTCGCGGTGCCCGCGGTCGTCGCGTCGCTCGCCGAGCCGCTCGAGGTCAGCGACGTCGCGGTCGACGAGGCCGAGGCCGAGGCCGAGCTCGAGCCCTCGGGGAGGCACTCGGCGCTCGGCGGGTCGTTGGTGCAGCCGTCGAAGTCGGCGGCGCAGACGCTGCAGTAGGGGCGCTCGCTCTGGCCCGCCGCGCAGAAGCTGTCGCCGCCGCGGTAGTTGCAGTGGTCGAGGTTCTGCGTCGTGCACGCGCAGGCCCCGAGCACGAGCGCGGCCACGAGGACGCGCAGGCCGTGGCGGAGGGCGGATCCGAGGGGCGTCGGCATGAGGCGAAGCGAAGGGACAGGGGTCCGGCGCGTCAGAAGCGGCCGTAGAGGAGGGCGCCGCCGGGCGTCGGGGCGAAGGAGACGGCGCGCGTCCGGGCGCGCCGCTGACCGGCGACGAGGAGGGCGACGCCGGTGACCATGAGGGCGCCGCCGACCCCGAGCGCGACGTAGCCCGGCACGCGGGTGTCGGTGAGCTCGAGGGGCATCTCGGGCTTGACCGTGGGCTGGCGCAGGGCGAGGCCGAGGCCGAGGCCGAGCCCCGCGGCGCCGGCGACGAGGAGGGCGACGCCCGCCTTGCTCATCGGCGCGAGGCCGCGGCGGTCGTCGGTCGGGGTCGCGGCGGGTCCGGTCTCGTCGCCGCCGGCCCGGGCCTGGGCCTCGGAGGCCTCGGCCTCCGCGCGGGCGTGGTCACGGACGAAGGGGATCAGGCGGCCGACCTCGATGCGCGCGCGCTCGACGGTCTCGCCCTCGGTGCACAGCGTGCACTGGACCTCGTGCTCGCTGTTGGCGACGACCTCGCCGGCGATCGTCAGGTGGCTCGTGATCACGTAGCCGCCGTCGGCGATCGGCCGCAGCGCGATCGCGATCACCGGATCGCGGGAGTGGCGGCTCGGCAGGATCTCGGCGCGGCGCAGCTCGATGTCGCCGAGCT
>JAGQIT010000539.1 GCA_020431135.1 Myxococcales bacterium
CGGCTTCAACGAGCTCCGCTTCGAGGATCAGGCCGGCGCAGAGGAGGTCTTCCTCCACGCACAAAAGGACATGAATGAGGTCGTCAACGCCAGCCGGACAGCTTCGGTCGGCGCCAACGACAGCACCACCGTCGGCGCCAACCGGACCGCGACGATCGGCGCCAACGACACCACCACCGTCGGCGCCAACAAGACCGTGACCGTCGCCGCCAACTACACCGAGAGCTGCGGCGCCGCCCACAGCGTCTCGGTCGGCGCCGCCGAGTCGATCACGGTCGGCGCCTCGCAGTGCGTCAGCGTCGCGCTCGCCCAGTCGATCGACGTCGGCACCGCCCAGTCGATGACCATCGCCACCGACCAGTCCTTCACGGTCGGCGCCGCCCAGACGATCACGGTCGGCGCCGCCCAGACGATCACGGTCGGCGCCGATCAGACCACGACCGTCGCCGGCGACCAGACCCACGCGATCACCGGCGACCAGACCCACGCGATCACCGGCGACCAGACCCACGCCGTCACCGGAGATCAGACCCACGTGATCTCCGGCGCGCACACGCTGGCGGTGACCGGCGCCCACACGGTCTCGGCGCAGGGCGCCGCTCAGGCCACCTACAACGCCGGGGCGATCGCGCAGATCACCGGCGACCTCGGCCTCCAGATCAGCGGCGAGCTGACGGTCGACGCCGGCGGCAACGCGGTCCTCAAGGCGGCGAGGGTCGTCGTCACGGGCGGGGACTCGACGGTCGTCGTCGAGCCCGGGGCCGTGACGATCGAGGGCGGCTGCATGGTCGACGTCCGCAGCACCGGGAGCGTCGCGGTCACCGGCGGCGCCGACGTGACCGTCACCGGCGGCGTCGTCAGCGTCACCGGCGGCTCGATCAACCTCAACTGCTGAGCCTCCGAAGCGCGAGCTCCTGGATGAACGCAGCCCTCCCCTCTTCGACGCGCCACCAAGCGATGCACGACATGACGAGAATCGAAGCACAGCTCGAGCCCCCCGATCTGCGCGCCGAGGCGCCGCGAGAACCCGCCCGAAGCGACGCCGGACCCGACCGGCCAGGCTCCGCAAGGGGCCGCGCCCGCGATCCTGCGGACCCGCTCGCGCCGTCGCCGCTCGCCGAGCTCGAGGGCTACGCCCTGCGCTACGCCGACGCCGAGCGCCGCCTCGATCTCCACGCCCCCGACGGCCGCCTCTGCGTCCGCCTCACCCTCGGCGAGGCCGGCCCGCAGATCGAGGTCCTCGGCGCGAGCCTGGCGATCCGGGCGGAGCGCGAGCTCACCCTCGCCTGCGAGCAGCTCGATATCGACGCCGAGGCCGGGATCCGCGTGCGCAGCCGCGGCGACCTCGAGCTCTTCGCCGACGGCGCCCTGCGGACCGAGGCCTTCGAGCAGCGCCTCGTCGCCCGGCGCGGCGATCTCAGCCTCGAGGCCAACGACGACGTCGCCGTCGACGGCGAGCGGATCCTCCTCAACTCGCCGAAGCCGATCGTCCGCGGCTGACTGACCCAGCCCGCCGCCATGCGCCTCGTCAACGACACCCCCTACGAGTCCCGCCTGCTCCGCTCGGAGACCCCGAGCGGGCGGATGATGGCGGCGCTGGTCGTCCGCGCTACCTACCGGATCGACGCCCACGGCGCGCTCGCTCGGATCGCCGCCGACGAGGCGCCCGCCTGGGCCGGGATCCGCGACGATGGGGTCGAGCACGAGGCGGGCGCGCTGCTTCCCGAGCCGACGCTGCCGCGCAGCGGCGCCGACGTGATGCTCGTCGGCGGGGTCCCCGGCGAA
>JAGQIT010000540.1 GCA_020431135.1 Myxococcales bacterium
GGCCGGTCGCCGGGGTCATCGGCGCGGCGATCACGAGCTTCGGGTAGTAGGGGATCCCCGCCTGCTGGCTCGCCCGCGCCCACGACCAGTCGAAGATGTACTCGCCGTAGGAGTGGATCTTCACTTAGGCCGCGACGGCGCCGACGAGCTCGCGGCCGCGGGCGGGCACCGGCTCGTGGCTCGCGGTCGGGCGCTTTCTCGTGTCGGCGTCGGCGTCGGCGCGGGCGCGACGGGGACGTCGGCGTCGGCGGCTCGCGTCGGCGTCGGCGATCGTGTCGGTGCCGGTGCCGGCGTCTGCGCTGGCGGAGCGCGCAGGGGAGGACCCCGCGGCGGTCGAGCTAACGGCGTTTTGATCGGCGGCCGCGCCCGCGCGATCATCCGCGTCGGCGGCGGCGCGCTCGACGACCACGTAGATCGGCTGCCACCCAGCCTCGGCGCCGACGGAGCCCGAGCGCTCGAGCGCCCGGAGGAAGCCGTGCAGCGTGAAGGGAGAGGGCCCGTGGTCGAGCGCGTCCCAAGCTGCGGCGTCCACGCTCTCCAAGCTCTCGACCACCCGCGCTGTCAGGTCGCCCACCCCCTACGTGTACGCTTTGTCGCCGGCGATGGCCAGTCGCCGCCCGCCCGGCCGCGGACGTCGGGGGGCCTGGAATCCCCCCTGCGCGGGGCTACACTAGCGGCCTAGGCAATGGCGAAGCGGACCAAGAAGAACCCGGAGGGCGGGGTCGTCCTCCAGGAGAAGACCGAGCGCAAGACCAAGCGCCCGCGGATGTACCGGGTGCTGATCCACAACGACGACTACACCACCATGGAGTTCGTCGTCCGCCTCCTCCAGGCGGTCTTCCACAGGACCGAGAACGAGGCGATCCAGATCATGCTCCACATCCACAACACGGGCGTCGGCGTCGCCGGCGTCTACACCTACGAGGTCGCCGAGACCAAGGTCGCTCAAGTCCACATGCTCGCCCGTCAGGCCGACTGCCCGCTGGTGGCGTCGATGGAGCCCGAGGAAGACCCCGATGCTGAGCGCTGATCTGCGAAAGACCCTCAATTCGGCGATCGCTGACACCCAGCGCCGCCGCCACGAATTCGTCACCCTGGAGCACCTGCTCCTCGCGCTCCTCGACGACCCGAGCGCGCGCAAGGTGATCCTCGCGTGCCACGGCGACGTCGAGTCGATGCGCACGGCGCTCGAGGAGTTCATCACCGACAAGATGGAGGCGCTCCCCGAGGACGCCGACACCTCGAGCGTCCACCAGACCCTCGGGGTCAGCCGCGTTCTCCAGCGCGCGCTCCTCCACGTCCAGGGCGCCGGCAAGCCCGAGGTCAACGGCGCCAACCTCCTGGTGGCGATCTACTCGGAGCCCGAGTCCTTCGCCGTCCACGTCCTCAACGAGCACGGGGTCACCCGCCGCGACGTCACCCTCTACATCTCGCACGGCGTCGCCAAGGGCCAGGAGCCGCGGCCGCTCGTCCGCCGGACCGAGAGCGCCGGCAACCAAAACCCCTTCGACGACGACGAGAGCGACGTCGACGACGACCCGCTCTCGGCCTACGCCGTCGACCTCAGCGAGAAGGCCGAGGCCGGCAAGATCGAGCCGCTGATCGGCCGCGACCAGGAGGTCACGCGCCTCATCCAGGTGCTCTGCCGCCGGCGCAAGAACAACCCGGTGCTCGTCGGCGAGCCCGGCGTCGGCAAGACCGCGGTCGTCGAGGGCCTCGCCTTGCGGATCCACGACGGCACGGTCCCGCCGGCCCTCGCCGAGGGGCACATCTACGCCCTCGACATGGGCTCGCTCCTCGCCGGCACCAAGTTCCGCGGCCAGTTCGAGGAGCGCCTCAAGGCCGTCGTCGCGGCGATCCAAGAGGACGAGAACAACATCCTCTTCATCGACGAGATCCACACGATCGTCGGCGCCGGGGCGACCTCCGGCGGGACGATGGACGCGAGCAACATGCTCAAGCCTGCGCTCGCCGCCGGCGAGCTCCGCTGCATCGGCGCGACCACCTACAAGGACTTCAAGTCGTCCTTCGAGCGCGACGCGGCGCTCGCCCGCCGCTTCCAGAAGATCGAGATCGTCGAGCCCTCGGTCGCCGAGACGGTGCTGATCCTCCAGGGCCTCGCGCCGGTCTACGAGGACCACCACAACGTCAAGTTCACGCCGGAGGCGATCGAGACCGCGGCGACGCTCGCCCACAAGCACCTGCGCGACCGCCACCTCCCGGACTCGGCGATCGACGTGATCGACGAGACCGGCGCCGCCGCCCGCCTCGCCGCCGATCCCGATGACGAGGAGGCGAAGACGATCGACGTCGTCGACGTCGAGGCGGTGATCGCCCGCATGGCCCGGATCCCGCCGAAGTCGGTGTCGACCGACGACCGCACGGTCCTGCGCAACCTCGAGGAGGGGCTGCGCGAGGTCCTCTACGGCCAGGACGAGGCGGTCGCCGCCGTCGCCGCGGCGATCAAGCGCGCCCGCGCCGGCCTCGGCCGCGCCGACAAGCCGATAGGCTCCTTCCTCTTCGCCGGCCCGACCGGCGTCGGCAAGAC
>JAGQIT010000541.1 GCA_020431135.1 Myxococcales bacterium
TGGCGACGAAGGTCGAGAAGGTCAGGGTCAAGCGCTGGATCGACGCGAGCTCGCTGGCGAAGCGGATCAGCTCATCGGCGTCGGCGTCCGTCTCTCCCGGGGCGCCGATCATCTCGTAGACCTTGAGCTTGTGGAAGCCGGCCTCGGCCGTCAGCTGCGCCGCGCGCAGGAGGTCCTCCTCCTTGACCCGGCGATCGAGAACGAGGCGCATGCGCTCGCTGATCCCGTCGGAGGCGACGGTGATCGTCCGGTAGCCGCCGCGCTGGAGATCGCGGAGGAAGCGCGGCGTCAGGCGATCGGCGCGGAGACTGGAGATGGCGACGCCGCGCCCCGAGTCGACGATGTCGGCGACCAGCGCCTCGAGGTGCGGGAGGTCCGTGACCGCTGCGCCGACGAGGCCGACGCGCTTCGCCTCCGCGGGCAGCACCGACAGCGGGCGCTCTTTGGGGAGGATCCGCATACCGCCGGCGATCGTCCCGCCGCGCATCACACAGAAGGTGCAGCGACGCGAGCAGCCGCGCTCGGGCTCGACGAGGAACATCTCGGCGAGCTCCGTGTCGGGCGTGAGGATCGCCGAGTAGGCCGGGAGCAGCGACTTGTCGGCGCGCGCCGGCGGCGGCAGGGGCTCGAAGCGGCCCTCGTCGATCTCGCCGACGATGACGTTGTCGAGGGCGGCGGCGGCCTCGATCGCGCGCCGCCGATCGCCGCCGGCGGCCTCGATCGTAGCGAGCAGCTCGGGCAGCCGGGCCTCGGCCTCGCCGACGAGGAGGACGTCGACGAAGGGGAGGGCGACGCTCGGGTTCGAGAAGGTCAGCGGGCCGCCGCCGATGATGATCGGATCGCGCGGCCCTCGGCTGGCCGCGAGGACAGGTATCCCCGCGCCCTCGAGGAGGCGGATGACCCCGACGATCTCGAGCTCGTAGGCGATCGACAGGCCGATCACCGGGTAGCTCGACAGCGGGCGCTCGGCCTCGTAGCTGAGGATCGGCCGCTTCGGCTGGGGCCAGCGCAGGGAGAGCGGCTCCCAGGCGTCGGGGAGGAAGGCGCGGTGCGTGCCGATCCCCGCGGCGTTGAGCTGGCGATAGAGACTCTGGAAGCCGAGGCTCGACATCCCGGCCCGGTAGGGGCTCGGGTAGGCGAGGGCGAACGACGCGGTCTGGAGCGCCGGTGTAAGGACGACCTCGCGAGAGCGGCGCTCCGCGATTAAGGCGCGTTCATCACCACGCCTAGGAGCGCCGCTTCGCATGTGCGCAGCCGGACTAGAAGCGGAAGGTCATCGACGCCGCACCGCCGCCGCCGCGCAGCGGGGTCGCGCCGAAGCCCGTCAGCCGCGGCTTGGCGCCGGTCGTGGCGTAGGCGCCCTTGCCCTTCTTCTTGTTGCCGCGATCCATGACGATCAGGGCGATGCCGCCGGCGAGCATCGCACCGCCGGCGCCAAGAAGGATCGGGCCGACCGTGCCGAGGGTCTTGGCGCTGTCCGCCGTGCCCTGATCCCAGAAGCCCTGGGCGAAGCCGGTGCTGTTGGTCGTCGAGTTGGCGTCCGTGATCTCGTCGTGCTTGCCCTTGCCCATGAAGAGCACCGCAGCGCCGCCACCGGCCGCGCCGAGGCCGAGCACCGCGAGCGCGACGCCGCCGATCAGGAGACCCGAGGTCTTCTTCTTCGGCGGCGCGTCGATGTTCACCGAGTCGCTGCCGCCGCCTTCGAGGCCGGGGGCCTCCTCCGTGTCCTCGATCGGCGCGCCCGAGCTCTCTGGCTCGCTGCTGCCGCCGCCACCGCCACCGCCGCCGCCGGCTTGGGTGACGCAGTCGGGGCTCTCGTTGGCCTCGTCGAGGATCCGCTTCGCGTCCTTGCGCAGATCATCGTTCTCGGTGTCGTTCACCATGAAGAGCTGCATGTAGTGCTTGACGCGCGCGCAGTCCTTCAGCTCCCAAGCGTCGACGCCGAGGTTGTAGGCGAAGAGGTGCTTGTCGGGGGCGTAGGTGTAGGCCTGCTCGTACTTGATGACCGAGCAGTAGTAGTTGCCCTCGTCGTGGAAGTTCTTGGCCTCGAGGTAGAGCTTCTTCGCCCAGTTGAGCTTCTCGTCGTCGCCGATCGTGCTGACTTCGGGGAGCTCCTCGGCCGCGGTGCCGCCTTCGCAGGGGTTCGGGGCGACCATCGCCCCGAGGGCGATCGAGGGTTGAGCGAGTGAGGCGCAAAGAGCGAGCGAGAGCGCTGGACGGAGGAGGTTCATGGGCGGGTTCTCACGAGGTTGAGCGCGGTAGGTCAGACGTTGGCGGGGCTAGCCGAACGGGTCGACGGACTTCGGCTTGGTCTTCGTCGGCGAGCTCTTGCTCCCCTTCGTGCTCCCGCCGCTGCCGCCGCTGGTCTTCTTCTTCTTGGTCGAAGTCTTCTTCTTCTTCTTCGCCGCGGCTGCGTCACCGCCGGTGGTGCCGGTGGTGCCGTCCGTGTCACCACCCGTCGTCCCGCCGGTGGTCCCACCTGCGGTCGCGTCGGGGATGCCCGCGGTCGCGGCCGCCGGGGTCGCGCCTGCGGTGACACCCGCGGTCGCGGCGGCAGGCTGAGCGGGCTGCGGCGGCTGCGGTGCAGGCTGCTCGACCTTCGGCTGCGGCGGAGGCGGCGGCGGCGGATCATCCTTGAGGAGGAGGACGGCCGCGATGGCGATGCCGGCGACAGCGATGCCGCCGCCGATCGCGAGGGGCACCATGTTGTTCTTCGGCGGCGGCATCATGTCCGCCGCGTACGCGGGCTGTTGAACCACGACAGGCTCGGGCTCAGGCTCGGGCTC
>JAGQIT010000542.1 GCA_020431135.1 Myxococcales bacterium
CGGCGCGACGACCCTCCGCTGGCCGCCCGGCTGCGCGCGCTGCGGGGCCCCGGCGACCCGCAGCGTCCGCGTCCAGGGGCAGAGCGTCAGCCCCCTCGCCGCGCTCATCCCCGGGATCACCGTCATCGGCGAGACCTTCGCCGTCGACGTCCCGGCCTGCGACGATCACAAGCGGCCCGTCGAGCTGATCGACGACGTCGACGACGGGCCGAGCGTTCTCTTCGCCTCCTTCCCGATCTACGCGCGATTCAAGGCGATGAACGACGCCACCTCCACCTCCGCCCCCGCGGCGCCGCCGACCGACGAAGCGCTCGCCCGCCTCCCCCGGATCCGCCGCGCGCGCGCCGAGCACTTCGGCGGGCGCTGCCCGGTCCACGACCAGCCGCTCCGCGTCGGCCCGGGGTACGAGTCGACCCTCGAGCTCTTCCCGAGCCACGAAGCCGAGGCCATGGAGATGGCCCTCCCCTTCTGCCTCCACCTCGGCGAGTCGTTCTCCCAAACCCAGCGCTCGGCGGCGACCACCCTCGTGTGGTGCGACGCCTGCGTCGCTGCGGCCCGCGACTTCGACGGCTGAGCGCCGCAGTCGAGCGAATCGTCGAACCGCCGGACCGCCGGACCTGCCACCCGGTTCGGCGCCGACGCGCCCGTCACGCGCGCCTCCGCGGCGCCAGGACGCCGGACCAAACTATATACATTAAAAAACCGCGGCGATTCCACGGAGCCGGCGCCCTCGCTTGCTAGGGTCCTCCGCGAGAGCACGCCCATGAAGCTCTTCGCCAATATCGCCGCGCTCATCGAGGATCCGCACCTCGCCCGCCTCGGCGCCGACGCCCGCATGCGCTACTCGACAACCTCGACGGATCGCGCCCCTAGGACCGAGTAATCTCTTCCGGTCGACGGTTCATCCACGGTCCGCGCTCCGTATCCGAGCGGGCGGCGGCGCGCGTTCAGGGGACACGGAGCTCAGGCCCGTCCGGCCGAGGCCTCCTGCGTCCACAATCCTGGACGCAGGACTCCATCGCGCTGAGATTTTTTTTCGCCCCGCTGCCTTTTTCCGGGAACGGATCCGCCGGGCGGTGTCACCTAATTGTCAGACGCGAGCAACCTCCATGTACGCACCTCTGCAGGCGGCCGAGTGCGCCTCGGAACTCAGGTGCCCGCGTCAGACATGGGAGTGAGGAACATGCCCCCAAGACGAAACCACCGCAATGGACCGAGAAGCGCCGCAGCCGCGCTCATCGCCGTCGATGCTCGCGACGCGGCGATCCCCCCAGAGGCACTCGCGGCGGCGCATGAGCGCGCAAGAAGACAGTGGAAGCGCCGCCGCGGCGTCGTCGAGATCCACTGGGGACTCAAGCGCGTCGGCGGGCGAACGACGCCGCGGCGCGCGTTGGTCGTGACCGTCGAGCAGAAGCTCCCGCGGGAGCAACTCGGCCTGCGACGGCCCTTTCCGCATGAGCTCGCGGTGCCCTGGGGCGGCAGAACCTATTATGTGCCGGTCGACGTCGACGAGCTCGATCAGGCCGAGAAGCACGCCGACGTCCGCCCCGGCAAGGGGAGTCGGGTCAGGGCGCACCTCCGGGGGACCCTCAGCGCCGTGATCGTCCGTGGCAACACGGCCGACGTGTATCTCTCAGGGCATGTCGCAGGGAGTGCCGGTGCAAAGGTGTGGGCTTCGTCGCAGAACAACCCAGAGTGCTTCCTCGGGCGGGTAGCGGCGAATCGCTTTCGCAACAACGAAGAAGTCGACTGCGCTGTCGTCGAGGGGGTCGCACTGGCGGTCGCCAAGAGGCTGAGCAAGCAGCCGACGGCGGTGCGCCCCCTCACCATGGATGACATCGGCATCCCTATCAGGGTCGGTGCGACGAGCTCGCATTGGAGCGCAGTCCACGACATCAACGCCCCAGCGCAATTCGGCGCCGGCGGGCTCATGATCGGGCTGATTCGACTCGAGCACAGGGTCAGCGAGCGCGGCGACAGCGGTGCCCCTGCGTTTGACGCCGGAGGGCAGCTCGTCGGCTTCGTCGTCGGGGCATCCACGCACAATCGTCGTTCACACACCTATCTGCTCACAGCAACGCGAGGTCTCAATGTTTAGCACACTCCTCCTTATTCAAGCGCTCACCGTTGCGCAGGCCGAACACTCGGACAACAGCGCCTCCCTGGAGGTGACGATCACCGACGACGGCAACACCGCCAATTGCGCGCTCAAAGAATCAGGCGAGCCGTCGGCAGCGGAGACGCGGCCCGTCACGATCAAGTCGCCAGAGTCGCTCCAGGCGACCAAGGTGAGGGTCGCAGGCGGCGAAGGTCGACGGGTCGACAAGGGAACTGCGGTCCTTGTCCGCACCGCAGCAGGCACGCAGAAGGCCGAGCTGGAGGTGTACGTCCTCACCGGCGGCGCAACAGGTTCGTGGATCCGCTGCGGCGAGGTCCAGCCCTTCACCGCAAACGGCGATCCGGGGCAGACCCCAGCCGACGACGCCTTCGACGGGAGCGCAGCCGATTGGTGGATCCTCAACGGCCAGGACGAGACGGACACAATGAACGATCGGATCGCCGAGGCCCACTGGCGAGGTGATAGCAGCAAGCACAAACGGCTCCACAAGTGGCGAAAACGACGGATTCACGTGCTCGCGCATCTCCCATCGGGCAGCCCCGCGAGCCCGTTTCCGATGTCCGTCAGCGAAGGAGAGCTCGTGCAGATCGCCATTATCCAGCCGAAGGGCGGAGCACAGGCCGCGATACCGAGGGTCAACGTCAACAACTGCAAGGAGGTGCTCACCTTTCGCCACCGACTCGTCGACGATGACGCGGACAGGGAGAAACAGGGAGAGCGCGGCGATAGAGGCGACGATGGATTCACCCTTCGCCCCATCGGACCGATCATGCGCTGCGGCGCGGGCACCATCGAGTACGAGCTCATCCGCGACGCTAGCCCAGGGACCAAGACGGAGCAGAGCGCGACCCAGCCCCCCGGACGCAAGGCCGCGGCCCCCGTGGGCGCAGGTGCAGGTGAAAGCGCCGTTGGTGGAGGCGAAGCCGCTGTGAAGCCCGCCAGCGACGGGGAGACCGCGGGGGCAGCCAAGCCGACGACCGCGCCGACCGAGGGGGCGCTGTTCTCAAACCGCCTTCGAGTGCGTCCGGTCTACCATCTCGCCGCCGTCGCGATCGTCGGCTTTGACGCCGCTAGGCTACCCCGCTATTCGCTCAGCGCCAGCGACGGCGACATGCGGACGATCCTCGGGAGTCAGGAGTACGGCGGCCTCAGCGTGACGCTCGGCGGGTTGTGGTCGATCGGCGGCGTCGACTACGAGAAGATGCGCTGGTATAATTACTTCGCCAACCTCTTCGTCGGCGTCGATGTGAAAGCGCCGCTCGATGGGGTCAAGACCGGCCTCGCGCTCACACCGACCGGGGGTGTCTCGCTCGCGCTCGGCCTGAGCCTGCAGAAGACCGCCCAGCTGCAGAGCGGCTATGCTGTCGGCGACACTTTCTCTGGTGACGGCGCTCTCCCGATCGCCAATGACTGGGACAAACCAGGCGTCGGTTTCTTCGTTGGCCTAGCGATCGACCATCACATCTACAAGGCGCTGCTCGCCAGGTTCGCCTCGAAGTGAGCCACGCGACCCGCAGTTCAGGTGATTCGAGACCAGCGAAGCCGCCGACCCCTTGTCGATTCTGATTGCCGCGCCGAAGCTTGTGGTACGGCCCAGTGCCGCGGCGTTTCGTCGCTAGATCTGGACCGCCGACTGCTGCGCGAGGCCACACGGAGCTCCTGCCACAGGCGGCCTAGCGGCAGACGAACGCCTCTTGCCCGGCGTCGCCGCCCTGAAAGCGCTCGATCCGCGTGCAGGTGCCGGCGTCGTCGGGGCACGCTTGGCCCTCGTCGGCGGCGTCGCAGCGCAGGTGGCAGAGTCGGTCGCCGCTCGGCTCGGAGCAGCTCACGCCGTCCGGACCGGGCGAGCAGATGTAGTCGAAGTCGCAGAGCGACCCGCCCGCGCACTCGCTGTCGTCGCAGCACTCGCCGATCCCCTCGTCCGCGCAGCGCTCGCGCGGCGACGGCTCGTCGTCGGCGCAGGCGAAGCCGAGGACAGCGGCGAGGAGCGACGCGAGGAGGGCGACGGAGCGGCGGGGCAAAGCGCCCTCCGAATACCACAGTTCATGCCGGACTTCGTCGGCCCCGCGCGCGGCGCCCGTCGACGCTGGTAAGCTCGGCCGCGATGGGGATCTCCGGGGCTGACACAGACGCAGGAGCGCCGCGCCCTCGCAGCCGTCGCCTGCGGATCGCGCTCCGCGTCGTCGCGCTCCTCGTCGTCGTCCTCGTCGGCCTCGCGCTCTGGGCCAAGCTCGCCCTCAGCCCGCAGGTCTACGACGTCGCGTCGATCCGCGAGGCGCCGGCCTACCAAGACGCGGCGCTCCTCGACCGCGCCTGGGCGCTGCCGGTCGCCGCCGCCTACGGCCGCGACCGCCTCGTCTTCCAGCCGCGCTCGTCGTACTGCGGGCCGACGAGCGTCGCCAACGTGCTGGTCTCGCAGGGCGACGCCGAGGCGACCCCCGCCGCCGTTCTCGACGGCACCGGCTACTGCTGGATCGGCCAGTGCATCCCCGGCCTCACCCTCGACGAGCTCGCCGAGATCGCCCGCGCGAAGGTCGACGGCGAGGTCGAGGTCCTCCGCGACCTCGGCCTCGAGGAGTTCCGCGAGCACATGCGCCGGAGCAACGACCCCGACCGCCGCTACGTGATCAACTTCCTGCGCGGGCCGCTCTTCCGCGAGGGCGGCGGCCACCACTCGCCGATCGGCGGCTACCTCGAGGCGGAGGACCTGGTCTTCGTCCTCGACGTCAACGCCGACTTCCAGCCGTGGCTCGTCGACACCGAGCGCCTCTTCCGGGCGATGGACACGATCGACGGGGCGACCGAGGCGACGCGCGGGCTGCTGCTGATCCGCGAGGCGAACCGCTGAGCTCGCGCGGCCGCGCCGGCGCGGCGACAGCTCGACCGCGCGCGGAGCCGCGCCCGACGCAGCAGGTGGCCCTCAAACGCGAAGGCCAGGCGCATTGTCGACCGCGGGCCCTGTCCGCGCGAGGTCCGGGTAGAGGCCCGAGCGCGCGACCTGGTATCAGTCCCGCATGCGCGCTGCACAGCGGCTCCACTACGGCCCCCCCTCGGTCATCCGCGTCGAGTCGCTGCCGCGGCCTGAGCCCGGGGCGAACGAGCTCCTCGTCCGCGTCGTAGCGACGACGGTGAGCCGCACCGACTGCGCGCTCCTCAGCGCCAAGCCCTTCGTCATGCGCTTCATCGCCGGCCTCACCCGGCCCAAGCGCGCGGTCCTCGGGACCGACTTCGCCGGCCGCGTCGAGGCCGTCGGCGCGGACGTCGAGGGGTTCGCCGTCGGCGACCGGGTCTTCGGGATCAACGACATGGGCCTGGGGACACAGGCCGAGTACGCGGCGATCCCCGCCGACGACGCCGTCGCTACGATCCCCGACGGCACCAGCTTCGCCGCCGCCGCGGCCGCGCTGGAGGGCGCCTGGTACGCCCAGAGCATCGTCGAGCGCGCCTCGCTGAGGCGAGGGAGCCGCGTCCTCATCAACGGCGCGACGGGTGCGATCGGCTCGGCGCTCCTCCAGCTCTGCGTCGACCTCGACGCCCGCGTCACCGCGGTGGGTAATACGAAGAACCTGGCGCTCCTCGAGTCGCTCGGCGCCGAGGCGGTGATCGACTACGAGCGCGACGACTTCACGAAACGGCCCGGCCCCTACGACTACGTCTTCGACGCGGTCGGCAAGAGCACCTTCGGCGCCAGCCGGCGGCTCCTCGCCGCGGGCGGCGTCTACTGCTCGACCGAGCTCGGCCCCGGCGCGCAGAACCTCCTCTTCGCCGCGACGACGCCGCTCTTTCGCCGCCGCCGGGTCGTGTTCCCGGTCCCTGTTGATCGCAAGGCGTTCCTGCCGGTCCTCTGCGATCTGCTCGCGCGCGGGCGCCTCAAGCCGGTGATCGATCGCGCGTACGCGCTCGACGACGTCCGCGACGCCTACGCGTACGCGGGCTCCGGGCAGAAGACCGGCGGCGTGCTCCTCCGGCTCGCCGACGAGGAATGACCTAAAGGTCAGGTTATTCTTCGGACGGCGGCAACCCCCGCGACTCAGCCGCTACGCCGGATGTCGGCGCCTGCGGACCCCAAAGGCGAGCCCGAGCCCGAGCCCGAGGAGACCCGTGACCCCGAGCGGCCCGCCGCCGCTGCGGCACGAGCAGCCGGCGCCGTCGCCCTCGTCGTCGCCGCCGGCGCTCGTCGTCGCCGAGGCGACGCCGCCCGAGGTCGCCGCGCCGGTGCTCGCGGCTGTCGTCCCGCCGCTGCTGCTGCCGCCGCCGGTCGAGCCCGTGCCGCCGCCTGTGCTCGCGCCGGTCGTCTCGCCGCCGGTGGTCTCCGCGCCCGGCGGCGTCAGACCTGTGAGCGGCAGGCTGAGGCTCTCCTCGGCGAGGACGGCGGGCTGGACCCCGCCGAGCGCCGCGAAGGCGTCGAAGGCGATCGCCCCCGAGCTGTTCGTCATGTTCGCGTCGGCGAGGAACTCGAGGTACGCGGGCGTGTTGACCAGGTAGAGGAGGCGGACGCGGAGCTCGAGGGTGTCGTCGTTCGGATCATCCGGGGTCTGATCGACGACCGTCGCCGGGTCGAAGCTGTAGGTCGCCGTGTCCTGGTGCGGCCAGACGTCGTCGCCGGTGAGGGCGTAGCGATCGCCGACGGGGTCGGTCTCGGGATCGGGCTTTAGCCCCTTCGGCGGCAGGCGGCTGTCGACGACCCAGTGGTTGTTGCGCAGGAGGTGGAAGGTCTCGTCGGTCGCGTAGTCGACGGCGATCGCCTCGTAGCGCCGGACCTGGGCGTCGTCCTCGGGGCCCTCGCCGTCGAGCCAGCGGCCCGAGCTGTAGACGAGCTCGTCCATGTAGGTCGCCGTCACCTCGATCCACATCACGCGGCCCTCGGAGTAGCCGGTCGGCAGCTTGTGGCCGCTCTCGTTGGTCACGGTCACCGCGAGCCCGTCGACGCCGACCGCGAGGTCGACGGCCGCCGGCGCGCTGACCTCGAGGGAGGCGGCGGTCGCCAGGGTCGCGTCGATGTTCTCGGCGGCGATGTCGTAGAAGACGTCATCGACCTCGGCGGTGCCGTCGTTGCCGTAGAGCGCGCGGAGCACCTCGATCATGAAGCGGTTGCCGCCGCCGAGGTCGTGGCGGCGACCGCCGGTCGCGTGGAGGATCCCCTCGCTCATGTACTTGCCGCAGCCGGCGACGTCGCTGACCGCCGGCATGTGGCAGCCCTGGCAGCTCTTGGTGTCGCCGCCCATCGGCCCGTAGGCGGAGTTGCGCCACTCGGAGAAGGTCCGCTGCTCGTTGAAGAGGACGCCCATCGGCTGGCCGTTCTCGTCGACGCGCTCGCGCGGGGTCGTCACGTCGTGGCAGGTCCCGCAGGCGCGCGATCCCTGGAGGAAGTCGCCGAGCGCCCACGAGTGGAGCGGCTCCTCGCCGGGCTCGTAGCTCCACGGGCCGCGCTTGGGCACCTTGCCGTCGATGCCGACGACGTCGTCGATCACGTACTTGGCGTTGCCGGGGAGGGTCTCGCCGTCGTCGATGAGGCGGTGGCAGAGGTCGCAGTCGACCCCGCTGCGATCGACCGGCTCGAGATCGGCGAGGGCGAGGGCGTCGCCGCGGCCCTCGACGAAGGCGTGCGGGGCGTGGCAGCGGACGCACTCCTCGGTCTCGCCGGGGGCCTCCTGATCCTGGTAGGCGATCGCGACCCCGGCCCAGAACACGGGGTCGCGGGCGGCGTTGGCCAT
>JAGQIT010000543.1 GCA_020431135.1 Myxococcales bacterium
GCGGCTGCGCTCCATGCCCTCGGTCGAGCTCGTCGCCTTGGGGCCGCGGGCGGTGTGGACGATCAGCAGGCGGACGTCCCAGTGGTCGGCCGGGAAGAGGGGGCGGGCGCGGCAGTCGAGGCCGTCCGAGGCCTCGCCGCGGTCGAGGCGGACGAAGCCGCCCCACAGCGAGCGCGCCGCCGAGCCGGAGCCGCGGCGGGCGAGGACCGAGAGCTCCCCGCGATCCGCCTCGAGGCCGAGGGCCGCCGCGCCGGCGAGGGTCAGGGCGGCGAAGCCCGAGGCCGAGCTCGCTAGGCCGGCTGAGGTCGGCAGGTGGTTCACCGAGGTCACACAGCAGGGCGGCCGCGGCCCCGCGTTTCCGGTCTCGGCCCAGATCCGGTCGAGATGGCGGAAGACCTTGGCCGACATCTTGTCGCGCCGGACCTCGCCGCCGAGGCTGAAGGTGTCGACCTTGCCCGGGCCGACGGTCGTCTCGGAGCGCAGGCGGTCGAGGGTCATCGACAGCGAGCCGACGGCCGGGAGGTTGAGGTCGTCCTTCTCTCCGGGGACGGCGGCCCGCTTCCCCCAGTACTTGACCAGGGCGATGTTGGAGTGGGCGATCGCGCGCGCCGTCTTCACTCGCGTGGGGCTCGTCGTGCTCATCGGGCGGCCTCGTTCTCGGTCTCTTCGGCGGCGGTCTCCGGCGCGCGGTCGACGCGGATGTCGACTCGGAGGGGCTCGATCCCCTCGGCGGCGCAGGCGTCGAGGAGGGCCCGCGGGTCCTCCGGCGGGATCGCGATCGCGCAACCTCCGCCACCCGCGCCGGTGAGCTTCGCCCCCGGGGAGCCGTGCGTGTGCGCGAGCCCGACGACGCGATCGAGCGCGGGGGCGCTCACGTCGAGCGCCGACAGAAGTTCATGTGAAACTTTCATGATCTCCCCAAGTCGATTGAGATCATTCGCGATTATTGCCTCTTCGCCGAGCGCGACGGCGGCCCCGAGGGCGTCGAGCACCGGGCCTATCAACGCAGGGAGGCGGTCGCGTCGTTCCCGGACTTTGGCGACCTGGACGCCGGTCGAGCGCGGGACCCCGGTCGGGAGGATGAGCAGCGGCAGGTCGATGTCGGCGTCGAGCGTGACCGGCGCCTCCCCGCGGACGAAGCGGACCAGGCCGCCGCGCGCGGCGACCGCGCTGTCGAGACCAGAGGGCTGCCCGTGGAAGATCCGCTCGCCGATCATCGACGCCTCGATGGTCTCCTCGAGGGTCGCCTCAGGGGCGGCGAGGCGGGCGAGGGCGACCGTCAGCGCCGCCGACGAGCCGAGCCCGGCGCGCGACGGCAGGCGGGTCTCGCCGTGGATTCGCCAGCCCTGACGCGGTCCGCGGCAGGCGCTGAGGACGGCGATCGCGGCCATGGCGACCGGGTGGTGGGTGCCTGGCCGCAGGTCGATGTCGAGGCCCCAGGCCGGGATCGACAGCTCGATCGGGCTCGCCGAGTCCGGCAGGGGCTCCGCCGTCAGCCGCAGCCCCTGCGGCAAGCCAGCGGCGAGCGCCGGGTAGCCGTAGACCACGGAGTGCTCGCCGAGGAGGATCACCTTGCCGAAGGCCTCTGCCACCGGCGCGAGATCGACGCGGTTGCCTTGGATCGGGATCACGGGGCCTGGCTGCGGGGTTGGTCGGGGATCAGGGGAGCCAGCGCTCGAGGTTCGGCCCGAGGATCTTCGGGCACGCCTGGAGGTCGGCGATCGTCCTTGAGCCCGTGAGGAGCATCAGGCTGCGGATCGTGACGACCACCTGCTGGAGGTAGCTGCGGGCGCCGTCGATGCCGCCGGCGCGGTAGGCCTTGAGGACCGGCGCCGCGAGGCCGCCGGCGCTGGCCCCGAGGGCGACCGCGCGGGCGACGTCCGAGCCGCGGCGCAGGCCGCCGGTGGCGATGATCTGGAGGCCGAGGTCGCGGACCTGGAGGATCGACGCGGCGGTAGGGATGCCCCAGTCCCAGAGCTCCTCGGCGAGCGCCTTGGCCTCCTCGGTGACCGCGCGGTGGGCCTCGACGGCGACCCACGAGGTCCCGCCGGCGCCGCTGACGTCGACGTGACGGACGCCGGCGGCGCGGAGCTGGACGGCGACGCCGTGCGACAGGCCGCAGCCCGTCTCCTTGGCGATCACCGGGATCGGCAGCTCGCTGACGAGGCGACGGAAGAGGTCGAGGCCGCCCGCGAAGTCGCGGTCGCCGCCCGGCTGGACGATCTCCATCGCCGGGTTGAGGTGGATGCAGAGGGCGTCGGCGCCGACCTGGCCGCAGAGGTCCGCGATCTCGGCGGTGCTCATCTTCCGCGCCTGGACGAGGCCGAGGTTGCCGAAGAGCAGGGCGTTCGGCGCGCGCTCGCGGACCTTGAAGGTCCAGGCGGTGGCGGGGCGCTCGAACATCGCCCGCTGCGACCCGAGGCCGATCGCCAGGCCGAGCTCGTCGGCGACGGCGGCGAGGTCTTGGTTGATCTTCGCCGCCTCGTCGGTGCCGCCGGTCATCGCCGCGATGACGACGGGCGCCTCGAGGGTCTTGCCGAGGAGCTCGACGGAGCTGTCGACCTCGTCGGCGTGGATCTCTGGGAGGGCGCAGTGGACGAGCTCGACCTCGTGGAGGAGCGTGCCCTTCTCGCGGAAGCCGACGTTGTCGCCGGCGCAGAGGGCGAGGTGGTCCTTCTTGCGCTGTGAGATGTCGAAGCGGTCGGCCATGGCCCGGGAGGGTACTCCTCGGCACCGCGCTTGCCATGTTCACCGGGCCGCCGCAAGCGGCCGCGGGCCGCAGGCGGGCCGCGCCTCGATCGGCGTGATTGGCTCCAATAGGCCCCATAGACGCCGTTCTCCGGCTTCTTGCGCGGGTGATCCACAGCACAAGCTGAGGCGCCGCGGCGAGGTTGGGGGCTGGATCACGGCGATCGTCATCCCCGGAGCGCGCACGAGGCCGAGGTTCGCGCGGCCGTTCGGGGGCGCCGAGGTGGCGAGCAATTGGCTCCGCGGCGGGCGGCGAGACCGGCGACGTGGACCTCGTTGAGGCGCGTGCATCCCGGCGCCCGCGGCGGCGTGAGGTCGCGTGGGGGATCGGGGGCGCCAGGGCAGGGCAGGGCGCTGGGCCGCAATGAACGTCGATCCCCGCGCGGACCGAGGATCGAGAACGCGCCACCCACGTCTGCGGAGGCGCGATACACTCGCAAAGACCCCACAGGAGAAGCCGACGGTGCCGACCGAGCCCCCCAGTCCAGAGCTCGAACCCCCACCTATACACTCGCAAGCGCGCCTCGAGGACGTCTGTTCGATCGACGCGATCATCAACGCGGTCTACGAGGCGGTGTCGTTCACCGACAGCGCCGGCCCTGACGAGGCGCGCCTGCGCTCGCTGGTCTGCCCGGACATCCGCCTGCAGAAGGTCCTGGCGGACGGGCGCCTGCTCGTCGGCGACATCGACAGCTACCTCGCGAGCGTCCGCGAGCGGATCGCCGAGGGCGGCCTCGGCGGCTTCAACGAGCGCGAGCTCTTCCGCCGGACCGAGGTCTACGGCGGCATCGCCCAGGTCTTCACCACCTACGTGGCGACCATGACCACCGCCGAGGGCGATCGCTCGGTCCGCGGGATCAACAGCATGCAGCTGCGCAACGACGGCGGCCGCTGGTGGGTCCTGTCGATCCTCTGGACCGACGAGGAGGAGGGGGAGCCGATCCCCTCGGCCTACCTCCCGCGGAGCTGATCTCGGGGCGCCCCGGCGCAGAAGATCGGGTAGGTTCGACGCCCGTGAGCGCGAATGCGAGTGCCCGCGCGGGGCTCGACACCAGAGGCCCGGGGATGACCGCGAGCGGCTACCGCGGGCGCTACGCCCCGAGCCCGACGGGGCGCCTCCACCTCGGCAACGCCCGCACCGGGCTCCTCGCCTGGCTCGACGCCCGTCGGGCCGGCGGCGCCTTTGTCATGCGGATCGAGGACGTCGATCACCAGCGCTCGCGCCCCGACCTCGAGGAGCGCCTCCTCGAGGATCTGCGCTGGCTCGGCCTCGACTGGGACGAGGGGCCGGACGTCGGCGGC
>JAGQIT010000544.1 GCA_020431135.1 Myxococcales bacterium
CTCCTCGTCGACCACGTCTTGCCGGAGACCCGCTACTACGGGGTGTTCGCCAGCGACCACCGCCTCCGCGCGCGGGTCGTCCGGGACCTCGCCGCAGCCACCCGCCCCGACCCAGCTCTCCCAGCTCTTCGCGCCAGGTCTCCCCAACGAGCTCCGCTTCGCCGTCGACGTGACGGTCTGCTCGAAGTGCGGCGGCAAGATGAGGATCCTCGAGGGCGTCACCGACCCCGAGGCGATCGCCGAGTTCCTCCACGGCGCCCGCGCGCCGCCGCGACCAGACGCCGACACACCTGATCGTCCGCTCCTTCGGGTAGCGCGGGGTCTCAGCGCAGGAGGAGGCCGAGGAAGAGGCCGAGCTGGGGCATTGGTGCGGACTCGCGGTGGTAGACGTTCCAGCCGAGCCGCGCCATCCCGCCGAACACCCCGACGACCCTTCGGTCGGCCCGCTCCGCGAAGGTCAGGCCGAGGCGCCCCTCGATCTCGACGGAGGTCGGCAGGATGAGCATCATGGCGAAGCCGCCGCCTAGCGTGGCGAAGAGCCGCTCGCGGCGCCCGCCCGCGAAGGTCGCGGTCACGTGATGGCGTGTGGTGAGCGAGCCGATCGCGTAGCGGTCCGCGAGACCTGAGGTGATGGAGAGCGAGTAGCCGACCGCCGCGGCCGCGCGCCGCGGTGCCAAGCTCGCGCCGATCATCAGCGTCTGCTCGAAGCTCGGCCACGGCGAGACGCCCGCGACCGCGCCGTAGTAGTTCCCGAGGACCAACCGCGGGCCCGGGTCGGAGCGCTCTGGCGCGTCGGTCTGCGCCGCGGGGCTCGCTACCACGAGGAGCGTCGCAAGCGTGGATATGGCCAACGACGTCATCGACGCCCCCAGAGCCGCCTGGCCAGGAGCCCGATGGCCAAGAGGAGGAGCGACGATCGAGCTTCGCCGGTCGGGGCGACCGCGCATGAGGGGATGTATGCGCGGTCGCGGGGGAGGTCGACCAGGTCGATCAAGTACGCGTTGGTCTTGCCGTCGCTGGCGACGACCCGCAGCTCGAGCTCGGGGGCCTCGGGGATCGGCCACACGTAGCGGAGGCGTCGCTCGGACGTCACCGTGTCGAGATACTCACCGCGCACGTAGAGATCGATCCGGCCGCCTTCAGTGAAGAAGGCGCTTGCGTCCGCGTCGATCTCCGCGGCGATCTCGAGGTAGTCGTCATACTCGCCGCATAGCGGGGAGTGATCGTCGCGGCGGATCCTGGCCTCGATGCCCTCCAAGGTGAGGGGCGCCATGGCCAGGCCGTCGACGACTTCGATGCGTGGGCCGCCGCCCGACCCGCAGTCGAGCGTGTATTGGCGCCCTGGCAGGAGGAGCCGCTGCGGGCGGTACGTGACGAGGCCGCGGCCCCCGTCTCGAGGATCGGCGCTCGCGCAGGTGCTCGCGCTGTGGTCAACCGTGACCGTGTCGTCGTCGGAGACCAGCGAGCAGCCGAAGAGGACCGTGTTTGCGCAGGACTCGAGCCTCCAGAGGACGGCGTTCTCCGGGCTCTCGCGGTAGTAGGCGAAGGAGCCCTCCTCGAGGTCCGGGCTGACGTCGTCGGCGCAGGTGAGGGCGTTCAACGGCGCGGGGGCGACCGCGCAGAGCGACGTAGCGAAGAGTATAATCATAGTCTTTATGGTGACTCTCGCGATGGGGTCCATATTCTGTACCTCGTTGCGACGTGAGCGGCCGTGCGGGCGCGGCCGGGGCGTCGAGACCCTGCGGCCGCCAGTCGCGAATGAGCCGATTTAGAGGGCGTAGCGGGCGTAGCGGGCGTCAGAGCAAGCCGCGCTGTCGCGCCGAAGCGTCACCCTGAGTATCCGGTCCAGGCGCTCCGCCGCCAGCGCGAGCCGACGAGCGGTCGCGCTGCGAGGGGAGCGGTGTCATCGAGGGGCGAGCGGGTCGCTCGCGGTCGGAGCCTGGCGTCAGCTCTGACCGCCCCGCGTAGGCTCTCGCCACAGCCTGTCAGGGCCGCGCCCCGAGGCGGCGCTCGAACTCGGGGAGGAGGCGGCGGCTGACCTGGACGCGCGCCCCAGAGGCGAGCTCGACCTCGGCTGAGCCGCCGATCCGCCGGAGCGCGACGACGAAGCGGAGGTTGATCAGCTCGGCCCGGTGGACGCGGACGAAGTCGTGGTCGGCGAGGCGCTTCTCGAGGGTGTTCAGGCTGTCGTCGAGGAGCTGCTCGTGGCCGTCGACGACGAAGCGGACGTAGCGGTTGGCGGCGGAGAAGCGGTCGATCTCGCGGGCGTCGAAGACCCGCGCGGTGGATCCCTCGGTGGCGGTGATCCGCGGCACTGGCGGCGTGACGGGGAGGAGCGTGCGGAGGGCCGCAGCGAGGCTCACGGGATCGGCGCGGCCGCGCCGCTCGCGGACCCTGCGGATCACCTCGCGCAGCCGCGCCTCGCGGACCGGCTTGAGGAGGTAGTCGAGGGCCGCGAGATCGAAGGCCGCGACGGCGTGCTCGGAGTGGGCGGTGACGAAGACGACGTCGACGTCGGGCGCGGCGAGCTGGAGGCCGTCGACCTCGGGCATGTCGATGTCGAGGAGAGCGGGATGGTCCTCGGCGATCTTCACGGCAGCGTCGGCGCCGTCGACACCGCGTCTGGGCGCTAGTTCGAGTACTCGCCCCCGCAGTCGTTCACGTGTCCTTGTCTGGCGCCGCCCTCAGCGGCGCTCAGCCAACAAGTAGCCGGACCTCGAGGCTTCAATTACGGGCTCATGTGTTTTTCTTCGGCGCGGACGAAGACACCGCGGTGGGACTCCTCTAGGTCGCTTGATGACCCTGCACTGAAGATGGCGCGCTCGATGTGTGCTCACGAGGGCGCTCACGAGGGCGCCTAGCAGCCCGTGGCAAAAGCCACAGGCGCGAGAGCGCCGAGCGCCGAACAGGGAGCGCACCAGCGCTCTCGTCCGCGCTCCTCGACCTCCCGCAC
>JAGQIT010000545.1 GCA_020431135.1 Myxococcales bacterium
GACCGGCGCCGCGACCGTAGCGAGGGCCGCGAACGCCGCGGCGACGAGGCGACGCCCGCCGAACACGGCCGCGACGATACACGCCGGCCGTGTGTTCGCGATCGCCGACTTCGCAGCCCCTCGAGCTGCGACGATCCGCACCTCGGCGTCACGTGCTTCGGCGAGGCGCGAGCAAATGCGGGGCTCCCTGCGCGCCTGGGGGTGCTTGCCCCCTTCTTGTCGGCGCCGCCATCGTGTAAGCAAGCGGGCGATGACGCACCGCGACGCCCTCTCCGCCCTCGCCACCGCCGCCCTCCTCGTCACCGCCTGCGGTCCGAAGGAGCCGCCCGCGCCGCCGCCGAGCGCGACGCCGACGGCGGAGCAGGCCGTCGACGAGGCCGCCGCCGAGGCGGTCGCCTGCAACTACATCGTCCTCATCGACGCGGGCAGCACGGGCAGCCGCGCCTACACCTTCCAGATCGACGCCGCCGAGGGCGGCGGGATCCCGACCCTCACCCAGCTCTCGAGCGCCAAGGTCGAGCCCGGCCTGTCGAGCTTCAAGGGCGAGCCGGACAAGGCCGCCGGGTCGATCGCTGGCCTCCTCACGCAGGCCGACTCGGCGCTCGACAAGCTCCCCGACGAGTGCGAGGGCAAGACCCCGGCCGCCCTGATGGCGACCGCGGGGATGCGCCTCCTCGAGGGGGAGGACGGCGGCGACGCGGCCGCGAAGGCGATCTACGCCGCGGTCACCGACGCCGTCCGCGACACCGGCCTCGACCTGCGCTTCGCCGGGACGATCAGCGGCCAGCAGGAGGGGCTCTACACCTGGATCACCGCCAACTACGCCCTCGGCAACCTCCAGAGCGGCGGGGCGACGGTCGGCGCCCTCGACCTCGGCGGCGCCTCGGCCCAGATCGCCTTCGCCCCCGAGGGCGGCGCCGGGGCGAGCGCGACCCTGAAGTTCGGCGACGCGACCTTCCCGGTCTACGCCCACTCCTACCTCGGCTACGGCCTCGAGCAGGCGATCAAGTACGTCGCCGACGACGCCTGCTTCCCCAAGGGCCTGAACAAGGGCAAGGGCAAGTTTGCGACCTGCGTGCAGAAGCTCGAGCCCGTGGTCAAGGCCGAGAGCTGCGCCGGCGACAGCTGCGGCCTCGCCCAGCCCGGCGACACGAAGCGGGCCGGCGTCCCGCAGCCGAAGATCCCTGCGGAGATGGGCTTCTACGCCTCGACCAACTTCGCCTACACCTACGACTTCCTCAAGCCCGAGGCCGCGACCCCGGCCGCCCTCGCCGAGGCCGCCGGCGGGCCCAAGGGCAAGGCCGGCTTCTGCGGCACCAAGTGGAAGGACATCCAGGCCGCCAACAGCGATCAGTCGCCGGAGCACCTCGAGAACTACTGCTTCTCCGCCGGCTGGATCACCGTCCTCCTCGACAACCTCGGCTTCGCCGACGACAGCGCGCAGATCACCTGGTCGAACCAGGTCGGCGACTACGAGGCCGGCTGGGCCCTCGGCGCGGCGCTCTGCTC
>JAGQIT010000546.1 GCA_020431135.1 Myxococcales bacterium
GGCGGCCGACGTAGCGCACCGTCACCGCGTGGCCCTGCGCGCGATCGAGCGCCTTGATCAGATCACGCGGCCGGAGCCCGCGGAGCTCCTGGGGGCCGACGTCGCGGAGGTAGGTCGAGAGTTCGCCGTAGCTCGCGTACTCGCGGAGCGCGTCGGCGATCACGCTGGGTTGGCGGCGCTCGACCAGCGCCCGCCCCCAGCGCTCGCGGCGGACCCGACGGAGCGCCGCCCGGTCCTCGGCGGGCCCGCGGAGGATCTCGTCGACGAGCGCGAGCGAGGCCCCGAGCCCAGCCTCCGGGCCCTCCAGGCGGAAGATCAGCGCCTCCTCGGTCGCCTCGACCTCGAGGGTGGTCGCCAACTCAAAGAGCGCCGCCCGCAGGGCGTCGGCGTCGCGCTCGCGGGTGCCGACGCTCTTGAGGTAGTCGCCCACGACCCCGAGCTCGCGGATCGCGTAGCGGCCGACGCCGAAGCGGAGCTCGAGGGTGTAGAGCTCGTTGAAGGGGTTGGCGCTCGCCTCGACGACCACCCCGGGGGCGACCATCGCCCGATCGATCGCCCGGGCGAAGTCGACGTAGCGCGGCGAGGCCGGCGGATCCGGGCGCTCGTGGAGGCGCCGCGCGAAGGCCGAGCGGCGGCCGGCCGCCGGCTTGATCGGCTTCAAGACCGGCTTCTCGAGGCGATCCTTGCCGGGGAAGCCGACCCGCGAGTGGAAGGCGAGGTAGTCGTCGCCGTAGTAGCGCTCGGCGACCCGCGCGACCTCGGCTCGGTCGAGCCCCTCGACCCGGCGCAGCGTGTCGATCGTCGCCGACCACGCCTGGCCGCGGCCGAAGGTCGCCACGAGCTCGAGGACGCGCTCTTGGTTGCTCTCCCACTTGCGGGCGTAGCGGCCGAGCACCGCCGCCCGCGCGGCCGCGACGGTCGCCTCGCCGAGGTCGCCGCGGCGGAGCACGGCCAGCGCCTTGCGGAGCTGGCGTTCGGCGCCCGCGAAGCTCTGCGAGACAAGGCGCGGCACCGCCGCGATCAGGCCGACGCCGTAGTCGTTGAGCGGGATCGGCACGGCCTGGGCGAGGAGCACCTTGCCCTCGCGTCCGAGGCGATCGAGGAGGCCGACGCCCTGCGGGTTGGTCAGCAGCTCGTTGCAGACCAGGACGCCGGCGTAGTCGGGCGTCCCCTCCGGCGGCAGGCGAAAGCCGAGGCCGACGGCGCGCACCGGGGTCATGCGTACGGTCGCCCGCTCGCGGCCCTTGAAGGGCTTCACCGCAGCCGCGCCCGCGTCCCCGCGATAGCCGCCCTCCCAGTCGCCGAAGTTGGCCTCGATGAGCGGCCAGATCGCCTCGGCGTCGACGTCCCCCGCGAGCACCAGGGCCATGTTGTCGGCGCGGTAGTGCCGGCGATAGAAGGCGTACATCGCCTTGATCGACGGCCGCTTGAGGTGATCGACGCTGCCGAGGATCGTCTTGGTCCCGTAGGGGTGACCGGGGAAGAAGGCCTCGAGGAAGGCGTCGGCGATCGGATCGAAGCCGTCCATCGACCGGTTCTTCTCCTCGTAGACGGCCTCGAGCTCGGAGGGGAAGAGGCGGAAGACCGGATCGACGAAGCGCCGGCCGTAGACGAAGAGCCAGCCCGGCAGGCTGCGCGCCGGCAGCTCGTTGTAGTAGACGGTGATGTCCGGCGTCGTGAAGGCGTTGACCCGCGTCGACCCCAGCTCCTGGAGCACGCGATCGAGCTCGCCGGGGATCGCCGCGCCGCCGGCCTCCTGGGCGGCGTCGTCGATCGCGAGGAGGATCTCCTGGCGCTGCTCCTGATCGGCGTCGCGCAGGCCCTCGTAGAGCGCCTCGATCTTCTCGAGGTGCGGGCGCTCGCGCTCGAAGTCGGCGGTCCCGAGCTCCTTCGTCCCCTTGAAGAGCATGTGCTCGAGGTAGTGGGCGATCCCCGTCGCCGTCGCCGGATCGTCCTTGCCGCCAGCCTTGACCACGACCGCGCCGAAGACACGCGGGACCTCGTGGTTCTCGGAGATCAGCACGGTCAGGCCGTTGCTCAGGCGGCGCTCCTTGACGGCGATCGGATCGCCGGCGAAGGTCCGCCACGGGCTGACCTCGGCCGCGGCCGCGGGCTCCGGCTGCGGCGCCTCGGCGCGCGCCGTCGAGCCGAGCACAAGCCCCGCGGCGACGATCAGCCGACGCGCGAGCGCTCGGGCGATCCGCGCGTGAGGTTGAGAACGACCGCTCACCGGCGGGAGTCTAGCAGCCTGCGGCGAGGCTCCCGCGCGCCCTCGCGTGCCCATATTTGTCCAGATTGCTCGCACACCTCTGGCGGAGGCGAGAGGTCGAGGCGGGACAAGTGAGAGCGCGCGCCGATTTGCGGGACAGCTAGCCTCTCCGCTCCCAGTAGCGCGGCCCGGCCGGCCACGGCCCCGTGCAGGTCCAGACGAAGTCGTCGAGCGGCCGCTGAGCGCCCTTCAGCGAGTAGTGCCACCACTCGGTGCGCAAGGGGCGGAAGCCGGCCGCCTCCATCGCCTCGCGCAGCGCCTTGCGGTTCGCCTTCACCTCCTCCGAGAGCCCGCGGTAGCCGTGGTACGAGCGCTCGCTGAACGCGTCGTACGCGGTCCCCATGTCGAGCTCCTGGCCCTCACGATCGACGACCGTCAGATCGATCGCGAGCCCGCGGTTGTGCATCGACCCCGACGACGGCGGGGCGACGGCCCGCGGATCGGGGTGGATCGCCCAGAGCTTCTCCTGCACCGGGCGCGGCCGATAGCAGTCGAAGAGCTTGAGGCCGCCGAAGCCGGCCTCGCGCAGCGCCTGATGGGCCGCGATCACCGCCTCGGCGGCCTCGGGGCGCAGGAAGCAGCGGCCGCAGGGGTAGAGCGCCTCGCCGACGAAGTTGTCGGTCGTCGCGTAGCGGATGTCGAGAACGACGGTCGGGTCGAGCGCCTGCACCTCGAGCCAGGCGTCCGTGTCGTAGTCGGGCGCCGGCCGCTCGTCGCTCCCGGTCCCCTCCTCGTTCGTCGAGGCCGGCGCGTCGACGACGGGCTCCGGCTCCGCGACAGGCGTCGGCGCACCCGCGCCGCCGTCACCGACGATCGCGAAGCGCTCGCCCGGCGCGCGGGTCTCGGGCGCCGGCTCCTCGGGCGCCCCGTCGCCGCGGCACGCCGCTGTGAGCGCGAGGCCGAGGCCGAGCGCGAGCGCGCGGCGCCCGAAGGAGATCTCGAGTGTGCGCACGGCCGGAGTCTAGCAGCCCCCGACCGCCGCGCCGCCGCGGCCTACTGCGGGATGATCGACTCGCAGCCGAACTTGACGTTGACCTGGGCCTGGGCGTCGCCCTGGATCAGCTCGCACAGCGCCGGGCAGGCGAAGATCTTCGTCGGCATGTTCTCGTCGTCGTAGTACCAGGCCTTGAGATCGCCGCAGTTGTCCGCGCCCTCGACCTTGGGGATCACGTTCACGCCGCCCATGCCGTCGATGTAGTCGACGTTGACCTTGCCGAAGTCGATGTCCATGCCCATCGGCTCGGGGATGTCCCACTCGCAGGCGATCGTCGCCTCCTGGACGACCTCCATCGACAGCGTGTTGAAGAGCGGGCCGAACTTCTGGTTGCCGTTCTCGCACAGCGGCCCGAGGACCCCGCCGGTCATGTTGACGAGCTGCTTGTAGACCTTGCCCTCGTCGGCGATCGTCGCGCAGCAGAAGGGATCCGAGGCGCACTCGAAGACGTCGCCGACGTCCCAGGTGCCGACGATCGCGTGGAACTGGTAGTCCTCGTAGCTCGGCCCGAGCGCCTTGAAGGCGGCGTCGAAGGCCGCCGCGCCCATGTCCGAGTTGTCGTCGGAGACGACGACGACGTGCTTCGCCCCGTCGGGACGCATCATGTCCTTCCAGTCGGCGTGGTGGTCGAGGATCTTGTTCAGCGCGTTGTTCGAGCCGACGCCGTCGTTGACGTGGAGGTAGCTCGGCGGCTTGTTGTCGTTGGGGCACTGCCCCGAGCCGAGCGGCGCGGCGATGCAGATGTCATTGTTCGAGATCAGGACCACGTGCGCGTCGATGCCGCTCTGGATGATCTGATTCGAGAAGTCGTTCATGTTGTCCTGGACCGCGCCCTCCTCGTAGTCCATGGACCCCGAGTTATCGATGGCGAAGATGATGTCGGCCGGCTGCTTCTTGTTCTCGGCCTCGACCTTGACCTCGGCGCAGCTCCCCTCAGTGTCGCTGTCGCTGCCGCTGCTGCCGGTCGTCGCGTCGGTCGTGCTGTCGCTGGTCCCGGTCGTCCCCGTCGGGTTCGTCGTCGCGTCGCTCGTCGCGTCCGAGGTGTCGCTGGTCGTCGACGTGCTGTCGCTCGAGGTCGAGCCGGAGTCGCCCGAGTCCGAGTCGCCCGAGTCCGAGTCGCCCGAGTCCCCGGAGTCGCTGTCGCCGCTCGTCGCCGTGCCGCCGCTGTTGCTGGCGCTCGCCGAGGTGACGAAGCCGCTGGCGCTGATCGAACCAGAGCCGGACTCGGAGGCGTCATCGCCGGCGCAGGCGATGAGGGTGAGGGTCGCAACACAACTGACCAACCGGCCATTCAAGGAACGGAGCTTCATCGACATAAAAACCGCAACCTCCACGGAGATTGTGATTCGACTACCCCAGGGCGACGCGCGGGGCAACAGGCGCCCACCGAGAAGGATGCACATGCAGAAATTAATGTTGGCCAAGCAACGTTTCGACGGCCAATGAGGCCACCAGCCCCCAGGCTCGGCGAGCGGGGACCTCACCTGCGATCACGCGGCGGCCCTCGATCCGCGGCCTGCGGCCTCCGCCTCGACCGCGGCTCAGTCGGCGATCAGCTCGATGCAGTCGAAGTCGATGCCGGTGATCTCACCGTCGCCGAGGAAGAAGAGCTGCGCGACGACCATCCCCGGATCGCAGGCGGCGATCTCGACGAGATCGTCGTCCGCGAAGAGGTCGCCGACCATGTCGCTGAGCTCCCACGGGTGGACGAAGACCTCCCAGCTCGAGCCGATGTTCACCGCGCGGACGTCCGAGCAGAGGAGCGCGAGCTTCTCGACGTAGACGTCGGAGGTCGCCATCAGCCCGGTCAGCACCTTGTTGTTCGGGCACTTGAGCCCGAAGGCCTTCGGCTGCGCCGGCGCCTCGCCGAACTTGGCGTCGTTGTAGTGGCCGCCGTGCGTGACCTCGTACTGGTTCTCGATCGGCGTGGTCTCGTGCACGCCACAGATCGCGCCGACCTGGGCGACGACGAGCTCGTCGAGATCGAAGCTGCCGTGGACGCCGACGACGCCGAGCTTGCTGCAGTCCGAGACTCCGAGCGGCATGGCGATGTCACCGACGCCGCCCCCCGGCAGCGGGAGGCCGTAGGGGGCGATCGTCGGGGCGAGGCGACAGATCACCGAGCACTCGGCGCCGTTGGGCGGATCGCACTCCTCGGCGTTGGTCTTCTGGCCGTCGCCGCAGGCCATGAGGGTGCAGTCGTCGGCGCACTCGTTCGCGAAGAGCGACGGCTCGCACATCTCGGCCGGCGCGAGGATCCCGTCACCGCAGGCGTTCTCGACGCAGTTCTCGAGGCAGGTGAAGCTGTGCTCGGTGATGTTGGCCTCGCCGTGATCGCAGGCCTCGCCCTTCGTGAGCTCGGCGTCGCCGCACGCCGGCGGCGTGCACCACGAGCTGCACATGCTCTGCGGGCCGCCGTTCGCCGCCCCGTCGTCGCAGGCCTCGCCGAGCGAGACGACCCCGTCGCCGCACGACGCCGCCTCGCAGCTCGCGAGGCAGGCGCTGTTGGGCGTCCCGTTAGACGCCCCGTCGTCGCAGTCCTCGTCGCCGTTGACCGCTCCGTCGCCGCACACAGGGCCGCCGGTGGTCTCTGCCGTCGTCTCGCCGCTCGTCTCCGCCGTCGTCTCGCCGCTCGTCTCCGCCGTCGTGGCGACGCCGCTCGTGCTGCTGCCGACGGGGGCGGTCGTCGAGCTCGCGCCGGAGCTCTCGGATGTCGGCGAGACGTAGAATTCGTTGTCCGCGACGCACGCCGACGTGACCGCGGCGAGGCTGAGCGCGGAGAGAACGCGGAGATAGGCCATGCGCCATGGTAGCAACCACGCGGCTAGAGGAGCACTCGCGGGAGCGACGCGCCTGTCCTGCGGATCTGGCAACCAGCACCCGCGCCAGCGCGACCCGCCCCGAGGGATCGACGTTCTGCTCGCCCGGGTCGTCGGCGTGGACCCAGCGGCGGCGCGCGAGGAGGTCTCGGACCGGGCTCTCGACGCGCCCCTAACCTGCCCCTTCGGCCTCGGCGACGGCGGCGAGGTGGACGAGGAAGCGGACGAGATCGGTGCTCGTCACCAGGCCCTTGATGCGGCGGCCCTCGCTGACGACGGGCAGCGCGTGGAAACGACCGTCGCTGAGGAGCTCGGCGGCGCGGACGATCGGCTCGGTGGGACCTATCGTCACGAGGTCGCGGACCATGAGCTCGCGGATCGGGTAGCGCTTGTCGAGAACGGTGTCGAGGAAGCGCTCCTGGACCCCGAAGTCGCCGAAGCGGAGATGGAGGAGATCGCTCGCGCTGACCATGCCGACGAGCACGCCCTCGCTGACCACCGGCACGTGGTGGAAGCGGTGCTCTCGCATCATCCGGCGGACGGCGCTCGTCGGCTGATCGACGTGCACGGTGTAGACCGGCACGCTCATGATCCGGGCGACAGGATCGTCGAGGCGCACCCCTACGGTGTACACGAGCGCGCGTCCGCGCGCGACCGTGATGCTGCGACGGCGCCGCGGTGTTGAGGACACGCGGCGCGGACGCGGCGAGGTCGAAGGCCGAGGTCGACGGCCGAGGTCGA
>JAGQIT010000547.1:0-6216 GCA_020431135.1 Myxococcales bacterium
GGCGCGGGTCGCCGAGCTCGCCGCGCCGATGGCCTCCGCGACCGCGCGGATGGTCGACGACTGGGGCGGCCGCCTGGCGCTCGGCCAGGACTTCGACGTCTACGCCGAGCTCCTCAAGCTGACGATGTGGATCATCGGCGACACGCTCTTCGGCCTCGACCTCGCCGGCAGCATCGATCGCTCGGCGGAGTCCTTCACGGTCGCGCTCGAGGAGCTCTCGGGGCGGGGCAACGAGCTGGTCAAGCTGCCGCTGTGGCTGCCGACGCCGGGCAACCGGCGCCTGCGCAGGGCGCTGACGACCCTCGACGACGTCGTCTACGGGATCATCGACAGCCGGCGGCGCAGCGGCGACATCGGCGACGACCTCCTCGGCGCCTTCCTGGCGGCGACCGACGAGCAGGGCCGGCCGCTGCCGACGGAGGAGATCCGCGATCAGGTGATCACCTTCTTCCTCGCCGGCCACGAGACCACGGCGATCGCCCTGAGCTGGACCTTCTACCTGCTCGGCGAGTACCCGTCGATCGCCGCGGCGATCGAGGCCGAGGTCGATGAGGTCCTCGGCGGGCGGACGCCGACCGCCGAGGACGTCGACAGGCTCGACCTGACCCGGCGGGCGTTCATGGAGGCGCTGCGCCTCTACCCGCCTGCGTGGAGCGGCGGCCGCGACATCGTCGCGCCGGTGCAGCTCTCGGGCTACGAGGTCGGCCCGCCGGCGACGGTGATGTACGTCCCCTACCTGACCCACCGCCACCCGGAGTTCTGGCCCGACCCGCTGCGCTTCGAGCCGGAGCGCTTCGAGCCGGCGGCGATCAAGGAGCGCCACCGCTGCGCCTACCTGCCCTTCAGCCTCGGCCCGCGGATGTGCATCGGCAACCACTTCTCGCTCCTCGAGGGGCCGCTGATCCTGGCGATGATCTGCCAGCGCTTCCGCCTGCGCCGGACCCCGGGGCAGCGGATCGGCAAGAGCTTCCAGATCACCCTGCGCCCGGATCCTGGGCTCTTGGTGCGCGTCGCCGAGGTCCGCTGACCGCGCGTCTGCGCGTCTGCGCGTGGTCGCGTGGTCGCGGCGCGAGTGCGCATAGCGGGCGCCCGCGGCCGGTCGAGAATGATCATAGTTTCTCTCGCCGCCTCCCGCCGGGCCGGCGTGATCCCGACGCGGCGGTCGAGGTATCCTCGGCGTCATGTCATGGATCCGCGAGATCGCTCCCGCCGCGGCCGAGGGCCGCCTCGCTCGCCTCTTCGCCGCGGCGACGCGGCGCGCCGGCAAGATCTTCAACGTCCTCCGGGTGCAGAGCGTCGAGCCCGCGGTGATGCAGGCGTCGATCCAGCTCTATCAGGAGCTGATGTTCGCCCCGGGGCCGCTGCGTCGCGACCAGCGCGAGATGATCGCGGTCGCCGTGTCGCGGGCCAACGGCTGCGTCTATTGAACGCGGGCGCACGCCGACGACCTCCGGGTTGAGGTCGCAGACAAGCAGGAGATCGGGCGCGCCCTGGCGGCGGCGGTCGAGCGCGACTACGTCGAGGCCGAGCTCGCGGACGACGACCGCGCGCTCCTCGACTACGCGGTCAAGCTGACCCGCGATCCGCGGCAGGTGCGGGAGGCGGACGTCGAGCGCCTGCGTCGTCACGGCTTCAGCGACGCGGCGATCCACCGCGCGGCCCACATCGTCGGCTTCTTCAACTACTACAACCGTCTCGTCGACGGCCTCGGGGTCGCGGCCGAGCCCGAGTGGGGCGACGACGGCTGAGGTCACGGAGGCGCCGCGCGGCGGCGCTTCCGGGCCTTGCGGCTGCGCCTCGGCGCGGTGTCGAAGACGACGCCGAGGAGCAGGCTGAGGGTGTGGAAGCTGTAGTCGAGGGTGCCCGCGTCGTCCCAGCGCAGGGTCTTGAGGGCCTGGTGCTTGTAGACGAACTCGAGGGTCAGGGAGGTGGTGTCGCCGAGGACGACGGCGGCGCCGAGGCCGACGCGGCTGCGCAGGCCGGACTCGCCGCCGTCGAGGGTCTGCACCCAGGCCCCCGCGGCCCCGAGGCCATAGGCGAGGTAGGGCCGCCAGCGCCGGTGGCGGCCTAACTGGTGCTTGATCAGGAGCCCGCCGCCGAGGGCGATGACGCGGCGTGAGACGGCGGTCGCAGGGAAGGTGTCGAGGCTCAGCTCGGGGCCGATCCACACCGGCCAGCGGCGGTGGAGGCCGGCGATCTGCCAGAGGGCGTGGGCCGCCGCGGCGACGCCGTGGGGGAGGGAGCGCGGCTCGACGAGGGCGTCGGGGAGGCCGTCGATCGGCAGGTGGGCCCAGCCGACGGCGAGGCCGAACTGCCGCGGCACGACCTCGACGGCCGGCTCGGAGGGCGGCGCCGGCGGGAGCGGGAGCTCCGCGCTGAGGGGCCGCGACTCGACGTCCGAACTCCAGTCCTGGGTCGTCGCTGTCGCTGTCGCCTGGACGGGGGCTGTCCGCGGGCGCGGCGAGGCGGCCGGCGCCGGCGCGACGGCGGGGAGGACGGGCTCCGGAGGCGCGGCGACGTCGGTGGGGACAGTGGACGCAGGGGTCCGCGACGCGGGCGGGGCGGCGACGGCCGACGAGCCCCAGGGGATCGCGACCAGGGCCGCTAGCGGCCACCATCGAGCGGGCGTGCGCATGGGTAAGGTAGGGTCGTCGGGGTCTCGGGGCCCCGGGCGACGTGCCAAGGTTGCCAGGAAACGCCAGCAAGGTCACCGTGGCGGCGAGGATTGCCGGCCGCTTCGGTCGCGCGGCGCTCCTGGATCCCCGCGGTGAGGTTCTCGCGTCTCGTGCCTCCTGGCGCCTCCTGGCGCCGCCTGGCGCCGCGCTGCGGGTCGACCCGACGCCGCTGCCCCGGGCGCTACCGCGAGTCCTGGCAAGCGAGGCGGCACGCGAGGGGGCGCGGGAGTCCGGCGGCGGGCTCCTAGGAGGGGTTTTCCAGCCCCTTGGCTTGTCAACTCTCCTCGTCTACACTCCGCCCAAGGCGCCTGGGGCCAGATCTGTGCTCCTCGCCGGCGTCGACACGGGCGCGGTAGCGACCAAGAGGGCAGCACCATGAAGTGGGTTGAAGTCAGGCACGAAGGCGACGGGAACCGCGGCGCGGCGTTTGTTGCGGAGGTGCCTGGCGGCTGCCTCGTTCGCACGGTGACGCACCTGATCCTCCACACGGGCCTCTATGTCTCGGAGTCGCTGACGTTCGTCCCGAACACCCGGGTCGAGGACTTCGGGCGTAAGCCCAAGGACGACGACGTCTAGCGCGTCCGTCGCTACGGACGAGGCGGCTGGACGCACCCGCGGCGCTCCGCCGCGACCTCGTGGAGCCCGCGAGCCGTGTCCGCGGCCGGCGGCTCGACGCGCCCGGACCGTCGACTCCGGCCGCGGCCGGAGACCCCTCGACCAGGACCTCACGCGCGTAAACGCGCCCGCCCTCAGCGCTCGTCGCTCGCGGCCCGGAGCCGCGGCGCGCGGGTCAGGGTCGACGCGAGGCGATCGATGCGGATCGGCTTGCTGAGGTAGGCGTCCATCCCCGCGTCGAGGCAGCGGCGGCGATCGTCGTCGGCCGAGTGCGCGGTCAGGGCGACGATGAAGGGCTGGCGCGCGTCCGCGAGCTCGTGGCGGATCAGGCGGGTGGTGTCGAGGCCGTCGCGCTCGGGCATCTGCACGTCCATCAAGACGACGTCGTAGGGGCGCTCGTTGATCGCCTCGAGGGCCGCCTGCCCCGACTGGACCGCGTCGGCGCGGTAGCCCAGCGCCTTGAGCATGCCGAGGATGACGACTTGGTTCGTCGGGTTGTCCTCGGCGAGGAGGATGCGCAGCGCGTGGTGCTCCCCCGGGGGCGCGGTGAAGTTGGGCGGGGCGGCGCGCGACGGGGTCGGCGCAGGCGCGGCGCGGCGGAGCGGGAGCTCGAGCGTGAAGGTCGAGCCGCGGCCGAGGGCGCTCTCGAGGCGCAGCTCGCCGCCCATCGCCCGCGCGAGGCGGCGGCTGATCACGAGGCCGAGGCCGGTGCCGCCGTACTGCCGCGAGGTCGAGGCGTCGGCCTGCGTGAAGGGCTTGAAGATCCGCGCCTGCTGATCGGGCGACATGCCGATGCCTGTGTCGCGGATCTTGAAGGTGACGGCGTCGGTGTCCGGGGTGTGCGCGACCGCGAGGTCGATGCGCCCGCGCTCAGTGAACTTCACCGCGTTGCTCATCAGGTTGACGAGGATCTGGAGGACGCGCGTCGCGTCGCCGACGAGCGTCGCCGGCGCCGAGGCGTCGACGTCGACGGTCAGCTCGAGGCCCTTGTCGGCGGCCTGCTGGGCGAGGAGGCTGCGGGCCGCGAGGACGCAGGCGCGGAGCTCGAACGAGCGCGACTCGAGGTCGAGCTCGCCGGCCTCGATCTTCGAGAAGTCGAGGACGTCGCTGATCAGCGCGAGGAGGAGGTCGCTGCTCGTCTGGATCGTCGTGATGTACTTCTCCTGCTGGGCGCTGAGGGCGGTGTGCTTGAGGAGCTCGGCCATGCCGATGACCGCGTTGAGCGGCGTCCGCAGCTCGTGGCTCATCGTCGCCAGGAAGTCGCTCTTCGCCTGGCTCGCCGCGTTCGCGGCGTCGCGGGCCCGGCGGAGGTCGGCCTCGAGGGCCTTGCGCGCGGTGATGTCGAAGGCGATCCCGCCGACGTCGATCGCGTCGTGGGCCCCGCGGACCGGGAAGCGCGTCACCAGGCAGGTCTTCGGCGCCGCCGGATCGCCGGTGAGCTGCTCGTGGGTGCGGACGTGGTTGTCGCGGATGATCTCGAGGTTTTGGTTCTCGCACTCGATCGCCTGGGGCGGCGGCAGCCACTCGCGGAAGCTGCGGCCGACGACCCGCTCCGCCGGGCGCCCGATCTGCTCGCAGTAGGCGCGGTTGGCGAAGAGCACGCGGCCGTCGGCGCCGTGGAGGAAGGCGGGGCCGGGGAAGTGGTCGAGGAAGGCGGCGAAGCGGGCCTCGCTCTCGCGCAGCGCCCGCTCGGCCTCCTTGCGCTCGTGGATGTCGAGGAGCGATCCGGAGATGCGCACCGGCGTATCGGACTCGTCGCAGATCACCTCGCCGAGCGACTGGACCCAGCGGATCGTCCCGTCCGGGAGGCCGAGCCGGCCCTCGACGCGGTAGGGGCTCCTGTTGGCGATGGCCTGGTTGACCTGGTCGGCGATGTACTCGCGCTCCTCGGGGACGAGGCACTGCAGCGCGCGCTCGAGGGTCGGCTCGTAGCCGCCGGGCTCATAGCCGCAGATCCTGTAGAACTCGTCGGAGAGGTAGCAGGCGCCCGTGGCGATGTCGAGCTCCCAGCTCCCGAGGTGGGCGATCGCCTCGGCGGCGGCGAGGCGGCGCATGTGCTCGCGGCTCTCGAGCTCCATCGTCCGCGCCTCGGTGACGTCCTGGAAGTAGGTCGACAGGCCGCCGGGGGACGGGTAGACGCGGACCGCGAACCACCGGTTGCTCTTCGGCGCGTGGTAGTCGACCTCGACGGGGGCCTCCTCCTCGAGGGCGCTCAGGAGGGCGACGTGGAGGTCGCCGTCGCGGGCCTCGGGGATGACCTCCCACAGGCTCCTGTCGACGAGCGCCTGCGGCGGCGCGCCGAGGAGGGCGGCGCCGTGGCGGTTGATGTAGCGGATCGTGCAGTCGCGGTCGATGGCGATGAACGCCTCGGTGATGCTGTCGAGGAGGCTGGACGTCTGGGCGCTGAGCTCCTGGAGGTGCTCCTCCATGCGCTTGCGCTCGCTGATGTCGTGGGCGATCACCTGGACGACGGACTCGCCGGAGGCCGAGGGGAGCGGCGAGGCGCTGACCCAGAAGGCCCGCTGCTGGCCGCGGAGGGTGTGGTGGACGTCGCCGTGGACGACCTTGCCGGTGGCGAGCGCCTCGGCGAAGAGGGCGAGGATGCCGGGCGCCGCCTCGTTCAGCGGGAGCTCGGCGAGGCGGCTGCCGAGGACCTCCTGCGGCGCCACGCCGAGGACGCGGCCGGCCTCGGCGTTGAGGAGCTGGATGGCGCCGTCGCTGGTGAAGACGCCGATCGCGACGCCGGCGTGGTCGATGAGGTCGCGGTAGCGGGCTTGGTTCTCGTGGAGGGCCGACGTCGCTGACTTGCGCTCGCTGATGTCGGCGATCACGCCGACGGCGGCGGTGACCTTCCCGTCGTCGTCGTGCACCAGCCTGACCGAGAGGTCACCCCAGAAGAGGCTGCCGTCGGCGCGGATGTAGCGGA
>JAGQIT010000547.1:6324-8054 GCA_020431135.1 Myxococcales bacterium
CGCGAGTAGCCCATGAACTCGACGAAGCGGCGGTTGACCTCGACGAACCTGCCCTCGACGTCGACGAGGTTGACGGCGACGGCGGCGTTCTCGAAGACCGCGTGGAGCTTCGCGGCGTGGTCGCGCAGGGCGCGGTCGGCGAGGTGGCGCTCGGTGACGTCGATGAACGACGCCTGGATCGCCGATCGCCCGTGGAAGGTCGTCCGCGCGACGGAGGCGTGGAGCCAGCGGGTCGACCCGTCCTTGGCGATCCAGCGCGACTCGTAGTAGGGCGGCGCCTCCTCGCCGGCCGTGCGCGCGGAGTGGTAGCGGGCGAGGCGTTCGCTGTCTTCGGGGTGGACGAGCTTGCGCAGGCCCTCGGGGCCCATCACCAGGAGCTCCTCAGGCTCGTGGCCGAGCATCGCGGCGAAGGCCGCGTTGACGTAGACGAAGCGATCGTCTTGGAGGAGGAAGATGCCCTGGAGCGAGTGATCGACGAGCGTGCGGTAGGCGGCCTCGGCCTCCTTGCGCTCGGTGACGTCGACGCAGGCGAAGTGGACCGCGGGGCGGCCGTTGTGGGTCGTGTAGGTCGCGTAGAGGTCGATCCAGTAGATGCTCCCGTCCCGGCGAAAGACGCGGATCTCGAAGCGGTGGGGCGGGGCGTCGGCGAACTGCTCCTCTTGGCCGCTGCGGATCCGCTGCTCGCGGTGGTCCGGGTGGATGAGCATCGCGGTCTCGGAGGCGGACATCGCCAGGAGCTCGGCGACGCTGTAGCCGGAGATCTCCGCCCACTTGTCGTTGGCGTAGACGAAGCGCTCGTCCTGGACGATGAAGATCCCCTGGAGCGGGCTGCCGGCGAGGGAGGTATAGGCGCTCTCGGCTCGGCGCTCGCCGGTGATGTCGAGGTTGCGGGCGCGGCGGCCGAGGAAGCGGCCGTCGGCGGCGTGGACCGGGCGGCAGCGGTGCTTGATCCAGCGGAGCTCGCCGCTGCGGTGGATGATCCTGAACTCGATCGTCTGCGTCGAGGCGTCGGCGCACTCGCTGGCGAGGTGGCGCTCGAAGTAGGCGCGGTCGTCGGCGTGGACGACCCGGAGCAGCAAGCCCGGGTCGCCGTAGAAGTCCGCCGGCGCGTAGCCGGAGATGTCCTCACAGCTCGGTGAGACGAAGCGCAGCGATCCGTCTGGAGCCTGCCAGTACTCCCAGTCGTACGGGTCCTCCGCGACGCTTCGCCAGTAGTCACGCTCCTCGCGGAGTGCGGCGTTGTCCATCGTCTCCCCTTGCGTCGAGCCTGGAACTCTCAGCACAGTGACAAATTTTGTATGCGCTCCGCGGAGATCGCAAAGCGCAATTGTCGTGACCCGCGCTTGTGGGGGGTTGCGCTGCGGGCGTTGAGGGTGCGCGTGGGTCGTGGACAGACATCGCGGGCGACGCGACTGAAACGACGTTGCTGGCCGCTAGAGGCCCGCCATGGCGCACGCGCCCGACCCTCGGCGTCCGCGTTCTACGCCCGCTTCGAAGGTTAGCGGCGAGCTGGCTCGATGCTCACAGCGCCGCGACGGCGGAGGTCCACATGAGGGCGACGGTCGGGCTTTCGCCGCCCCGGACGGGGGGACGGAGCTGCGCTCGCGCGGCCGCGCGCTCCGAAAACATGTCTCTTTGGACAGTATGTCAGCCGACGAGCGCCTGCGTCGCCGCGCGGATCGTCGCGGCCGCGTCCTCGTGCCAGCGCCGGTGGTCGGCGAGGCGGGCCC
>JAGQIT010000548.1 GCA_020431135.1 Myxococcales bacterium
GCGAGTAGATCGCCTGCGTCTCGAGAACGCGTCGGGTGTAGCGCTGCGTCTCCGAGAACGGGATCTCTTCGATGTAGACGTCGAGCTCGAGCGGCCGCGTCGACGACTTCGCGGCGAGCCAGCGCGAGACGTTGCTCGGCCCGCCGTTGTAGCTGCCGTAGGCGAACGCCGGCTGGCCGTGGAACTTCTTGAGGAGCTCGGCGACGTAGTAGGCCGAGTAGTGGATGTTGGTCCCCGGATCGAAGAGCGTGTCGGCGTCGAAGCGCGCGCCGAGCTCGCCGAGGCCAGCGGCGAGCTGCTGCCCGGTCCACGGCATGATCTGGAGGACCCCGCGGGCGCCGACCGGCGACAGGACGTGGCTGCGGAAGCGCGACTCGGTGTACATCAGCGACCACAGGTGGATCGGGTCGATCCCCTGCGCCGCGGCCTCGCGCTCGACGTCGTCCTTGAAGGCGCGGATGTACCAGCGCATGCGCAGCGAGCCGTCCTCGTTCGCCGAGAGGCGGGCGAAGCGGTGGGGCTCCTCGAGGGCGTTGGCGAGCTGGCGCAGCCCCCTGCGCAGCGCCTCGGCGTCCTCCTTGCTGCGGTGGAGCTTGCGGGCGTCGCGGGACGGCGAGAGCTTGGGCTGCTGCCAGGTGCCGCGCCAGCACAGGCCGACGAAGCGATCCTCGTGGCGCGGCTCGTAGCCGGTGCGGCCGGTCAGCGAGAGGTGCTCGTCGATGGCGATCCGGAGCTCGCGGCGGGCCTCGTCGAGATAACCAACGGCGTAGAGCGCCTCGCCGCGGGCGAGCGCCGCGTGGGCCTCGCCGTACTTGTCGGCGAGCTCGCGGAAGAGCGCCCGCGCCTTCGCCTCGTCCAGCGGCGCGTTCTCGCCGGCCACGGGCGCGACCTCGGGCGGCGACCCCGGATCGATCCCCGCGTCGAGGAGGCGCTGGCGGGCCATCAGGCCGTAGTACTCGAGGCCGCGGCGATCGACGAGGTCGCGCAGGCTCGCCTCGCCGACGGCCCGATCCTCGGGGTCCTCGGCGGCGAGGAGGAGGCGCCCGCGGAAGTATTGCGCCCGCACCCGATCGCCGCCGTGGCGCTCGAGCGGCTCGAAGGCGGCGATCGCCGCGGCGTTGTCACCTGTCCGCATGGCCAGCCAGGCGTGGAGCCACTGGCGCTCGCTGGCGTGGCCCTTGAACTTCTTCTCGTAGCGGCCGAGGAGCTCCTTGGCCTGGGCGTAGCGGCCGGCGCGGACGGCCTGCGTGATCGCCGACCAGAGGGCGACGCGGCCGGCGTGGCCGCGCCCCGACTTGCCCTCGGTCTGGGCGAGGAGGAGCTCGAGGGCGCGGTCGTAGAAGCCGCCGCGATCGAGGCAGCGGCCGAGGAACTCGCGGGTCTCCGCCGACTTCACCTCGCTGTAGAGGGCCTCGAGATCGCCGACGCAGGCCGCGAAGTCGCGCTGCTTGTAGGCCGTCCACGCCCGCGAGCGCATCGCGCTGCTGCGGATCGCCGGCGGGATCGCGTCGTCGCTGGCGAGGATGTCGTCGAGGATCGACCGCGAGAGCTCGACGTTTCGCAGGCGGCGGGCCGACTCGGCGCGGCTCAGGCGCTCGCTGCGGCTGAACGCGGGCGCCTTGATCCTGCTCCTGGACTCGGCGGCGGCGAGCGCCTCCAGGGCGGCCCACGCCGCCTCGGCCTCGGGCTCGCCGGCGCGATCGATCGCCACCGCCCGCAGCTCGTCGGCGCCGTCGCCCTCGCGCCCGGCGCGGATCAGCGCCTGGGCGTAGAGCAGCCGGTGCTCGCCTACCAGCGGGTGGTTCGGGTACTCATGGATGATCTTGTCGAGCGCCTTGCTCGCCTTGAGCGCGGCGGCGCGGCGCCCTGAGCCCTCGCCGCCGTCGATCGCCGCGAGGATCCGCGCCTGGTCGACGCGCAGCGCCGCGAGGTTGCGGATCGGCTTGTGCTTCTGCGCCTTGCTCAGGAGCGTCGACGCCTCCTTGAGGCGCTGGTCGGCCTCCGCCGGCGCCAGCTCGCCGGAGAGCGCCCAGGCCGCGAGCGCCCGCGCCAGCTCGAGCTCGACGAGCTCGGGCGGCAGGTGCTTGCTCAGGCCGCGGCGGCCGACGATCGGCTCGAGGGCGGCGACCGCGACCGCGTGATCGCCGAGGAGACGCGACGCGCGGCTGCGGATCGCGGCGGCGCGGAACCAGTCGCGGCTCCCCTCGTCCGCCGCGGGGACGTCCGCGAGGCGGCGGATCGCGTCGTCAGGCCGACCGGCGGCGAGGGCCTGCGCGGCGCCGTCGATCCCCTCGAGGACGATCGGCGCGGGCTCAGGCGGCGGCGCGGGTTCGGGCTCGGGGACGGGCTCCGGCTCGGGCTCCGGCGCCGACACGGTCTCGGGCGCCGGCGCGCTGTGGACCGCCTCCTCGACCGCGCTCGTCCGACACGCCGCGAGCTCGACGAGGCCGAGGCCGAGGAGCACGCCGAGGCCGATCCCCCCGCGCATGGCCCCAAATCGACCTCGTGATCGTCCCAACATCCAGGCCGAATGTTAGCACGGCAGGCAAAAATCCTCCGGATCTCCCCTGCGCCGGCGCGGCCGTTGATCTATGGTCGCGGCCGTGACACTGCTGCGTCCACCCCACCAGCTCACCGCTACCGTCCTCGGCGCGGGCACTATGGGCGCCCAAATCGCGGCCCACCTCGCCAACGCAGGGATCCACACCTACCTCCTCGACATCGTCCCGAAGGGCGCGAGCGGTAAGCAGCGCAACGCGCTCGCCGCTGGCGCGATGAAGATGATGGCCAAGGCGACCGCCGCGGCGAAGATGCCCCCGTACATGGACGGCGCCTTCGCCTCGCGGATCACCGTCGGCAACTTCGACGATGACCTAGAGCGCGCGGTCGCCACGAGCGACCTCGTCGTCGAGGCGGTCGTCGAGCGCCTCGACATCAAGGTCTCGCTCTTCCAGCGCGTCGCCAACGCGGCGCCCGGAACGGCGATCCTCGCCTCGAACACCAGCGGCCTGTCGATCGGCTCGATCGCCGCCGGGCTCCCTGAGGAGGTCCGCCCGCGCGTCGTCGGCATGCACTTCTTCAACCCGCCGCGCTTCATGCACCTCCTCGAGGTCGTGCCCGCGGCGACGACCGCCGCCGAGGTCACCGCCGAGCTGTGCGAGTTCAGCGACCGCGTCCTCGGCAAGGGCGTCGTCGTCTGCCGCGACACGCCGAACTTCATCGGCAACCGGATCGGCACCGGCGAGATGCTCCTGACCTTCGAGGCGACCGCCGCGGGCAACTACACCATCGAGGAGATCGACCTCCTCAACGGCCCGCTGATGGGGCGCCCGCGCACCGGCTCGTTCCGCCTCGCCGACATGGTCGGCGTCGACATCCTCGGCCACGTCATCCACAACCTCGCCGACGGCCTCAGCGGCGAGCCGGGGACCGAGAACTACGACGAGCTCCACGCCAAGATGGTCGTCCCGGAGATGCTCGCCAAGATGATCGCGGCCAAGCGCCTCGGCGATAAGACCGGCGGCGGCTTCTACCGCAAGGGCCGCGACGCCAAGGGCAACCGCGTCATCGAGTCGATCGACCTCGAGACCCTCGAGTACCGCGCCCAGGAGCCGCCGGTCTTCCCCGAGCTCGCGCCGGTCGCCAGGATCTTCGACACCGCCGAGCGCGTCCGCGCGGCGATCCGGGCCGAGGGCCGCGCCGGCGAGTTCCTGCGCAAGGTCTACCTCCCGCTCTTCAACTACGCCGCCAACCGCCTCGGCGAGATCTGCGACGACCCCAAGCAGCTCGACGACGCGATGCGCTGGGGCTACGGCTGGGAGCTCGGGCCCTTCGCCCTCTGGGACGCCGTCGGCGTCGCCTGGGGCGTGGAGCAGCTCGAGAAGATGGGCGTCGAGCCCGCCGCCAACGCCCGCGCGCTGGTCGAGGCCCAGGGCGCCGACGCCCGCTGGTACGGCGGCCGCCCGAGCGCGCCGACGGTCTTCATCCCCGGCAAGGGCGAGGCCGCGATCGCGACCCCGGCGGGGATGATCCTCCTCGACGCCGCCGCGGATCGCCCGGGCGCCGTCCTCCACAGCAACAAGACCGCGCGCCTGATCGACATCGGCGACGGCGTCGCCTGCTGCGAGTTCCGCTCGCCGAAGATGAACATCCTCGACGACGGCGTCCTGGCGATGCTCCGCGAGGCGGTCCCGACCCTCGAGAAGATCGGCGGCTTCCGCGGCCTCGTGATCGGCGATCAGAGCGCGCACTTCTGCGCCGGCGCCGATCTCCGGCGGATCCTGAAGTGGGCCAGCGAGGGCGACTTTGACGCCCTCGGCGGCGCGGTCTCGGAGCTCCAGGACACCCTCATGGATCTCCGCCACGGGGCGATGCCGGTCGTCGCCGCGCCGCACGGCCGGACCTTCGGCGGCGGCGTCGAGGTCTGCCTGCACACCGCCGCGATCCAGGCCGACGCCGAGCTCTACATGGGCCTCGTCGAGGCCGGAGTCGGCCTCCTGCCGGCCGGCGGCGGCCTCAAGGAGCTCGCCCGCCGGGCGGCCGCCTGGGCCGCTCAGGTGCCCGGCACGTCGCCCTACGCGTCGATCCGCCGGGCCTTCGAGACCGTCGGCGGCGGCAAGGTCTCGTCGAGCGCCTACGAGGCGCGCAACCTCGGCCTCCTCGGCCACGACGATCGGATCACCTTCCACCGCAGCCGCGTGATCGCCGACGCCAAGAGGCGCGTGATCGGCCTCGCCGAGGCCGGCTGGACGCCCCCCGATCGCGACGAGCCGATCGCCGTCATCGGCGCCCCCGAGGGCTGCAGCCTCATGCTCGGCGCCCAGATGTTCGAGTGGGGCGGCTACATCTCCGCGCACGACAAGCGGATCGGCGAGAAGATCGCCCACGTCCTCAGCGGCGGCATGACCCAGACCGCGACCACCGTCCGCGCCCAGGACCTCCTCGACCTCGAGCGCGAGGCCTTCTGCAGCCTCGCCGGCGAGGCCAAGACCCAGGCGCGCATCGAGCACATGCTCAAGACCAAGAAGCCCCTCCGCAACTGAGCCCGAGAGATCCCAATGCCGTCAATTCGTGATGCTGTCATCGTCGCTGCCCGCCGCTCGGCCGTAGGTCGCGCGCTCAAGGGCACGCTCCGCAACACCCGCCCCGACGACCTCGCCGCCCAGGTGATCGCCGGGACCCTCGCCGATCTCCCGGGCCTGCCGCGGCAGGAGGTCGACGACGTCGTCCTCGGCTGCGCCATGCCCGAGGCCGAGCAGGGGCTCAACGTCGCCCGCACCGTCGCCCTCCGGGCCGGCCTGCCGGTGTCGACCTCCGGGATCACCATCAACCGCTTCTGCTCGAGCGGGCTCCAGGCGATCGCCTCGTGCGCCGAGCGGATCATGATCGGCGCGATCGACTGTGCGATCGGCGGCGGCGTCGAGTCGATGAGCATGGTCCCGATGGGCGGGAACAAGGCGATGTTCAACCCGGCGATCGTCGCGGAGAACCCCGAGATCTACATCTCGATGGGCCTCACGGCCGAGAACGTCGCCCGCCAATTCGAGGTCTCGCGGGCCGATCAGGACGCCTTCGCGCTCGAGTCCCACCGCCGGGCGGTGGCGGCGATCGAGGACGGCGCGTTCGTCCACGAGATCGTCCCGGTGAAGACCGCGGAGGGCGGCGACTTCGCGGTCGACGAGGGCGCGCGCTCCGACACCACCCTCGAGGCGCTGGCCAACCTGCGCCCGGTCTTCCACGCCCGCGGCAGCGTCACGGCCGGCAACTCGTCGCAGATCAGCGACGG
>JAGQIT010000549.1 GCA_020431135.1 Myxococcales bacterium
TCGTCGAGGTTGATCGTCGGCGGCAGGATGCCGTGGCCGAGCGCGAGCACCGAGATCGCCGCCTCGAGCGAGCCGGCGGCGCCGAGCAGGTGCCCGGTCATCGACTTCGTCGACGACACCGCGAGGCCCTGATCGGCGTGCTTGCCGAAGACCGCGCGGATCGCCTTGGTCTCGATCGAGTCGGCGGCGGTCGAGGTCCCGTGGGCGTTGATGTAGCCGATCGCCTCCGGGGCGAGGCCGGCGTCGCCGAGGGCGAGCCGCATGCAGCGCTGGGCGCCCTCGCCGTCCGGCGACGGCAGGGTGATGTGGTGGGCGTCGGCGTTGCGGCCGTAGCCGACGAGCTCGGCGAGGATCGGCGCCCCGCGGGCCTTGGCGTGCTCCCAGGCCTCGAGCGTGAGGAGCGCCGCGCCCTCCGAGAGGACGAAGCCGTCGCGGCTCGCGGTGAACGGCCGCGACGCCTTCTGCGGCTCGTCGTTGCGGGTGCTCAGCGCCCGCGCCGAGGCGAAGCCACCGATCGACACTGGGGTCACGGTCGACTCGGTGCCGCCGGCGATCATCACGTCGGCCTCGCCGTAGGCGATCACCCGCGCCGCCTCGCCGATCGCGTGCGAGCCGGTGGCGCAGGCCGAGACGTGCCCCATGTTCGGCCCCTTGCAGCCGTAGCGGATCGAGATCTGCCCGCCCGCGAGGTTGATGATCAGCGCCGGCACGAAGTACGGGCTGATCCCGTGGCGCGGACCCTTCTCGCGCAGCGAGTGGATCGTCGCCTCGATCGTCGTGATGCCGCCGAGGCCGGCGCCGACGTAGACGCCGTAGCGCTCGGCCACCGGCGGCTCCTTGTCGAGGCCGGCCTGACCGACGGCCTCGGCCGCGCAGGCGATCGCGTATTGGATGAAGACGTCCATCTGCCGCAGCTCGCGCTTGGCGAGCCAGCGGGTGGCGTCGAAGTCCTTGACCTCGCCGGCGATCTTGGCGGCGAAGTCCGTCGTGTCGAAGCGGGTGATCAGGCCGATGCCCGAGTCACCGGCGCAGAGTCGGCGCCAATTCTCATCGACGCCGATCCCGAGCGGACTGACGATCCCGAGTCCAGTGACGGCTACTCTGCGCGGGGCCACGTCGACCTCTAGCCCTTGCGGTCTTCGATGTATTTGACCGCGTCGCCGACGGTCTTGATCCGGTCGACCTCGTCGTCGGGGATCTTGATGTCGAAGTTCTCCTCGAGGGCGAGGACGAGCTCGACGACGGCGAGCGAGTCGGCCTGGAGGTCGTCGATGAACGACGCCTCGGGGCGGATGTCCTCGGCGTTGGCGTCGAGCTGCTCGATGATGATTTCCTTGACCTTTGCTTCGATGGCGCTGTCGCTCATGGCCTCTTCTCCTCTTGCTCTTGCTTGCTTGTCGGGGGGCTGCCGGCGCGCTCTAGATGTTGAGGCCGCCGTTGACCCGAAGGACATGTCCAGTGATGTAGGCGGCCGCCGGCGACGCGAGGAACGCGACCGCCTCGGCGACCTCCTCCGGGGCGCCGATGCGCCCGAGCGGGATCGACTTGAGCAGCGCCTCGCGGGCGTCGCCCTGGATCGCCGCCGCCGTCATGTCGGTCTCGATGAAGCCCGGGGTGACGGCGTTGACCGTGACCCCGCGGCCGGCGAGCTCGCGGGCGAGGGACTTGGTCAGGCCGATGAGGCCGGCCTTCGACGCCGCGTACATCGACTGCCCGGCGTTGCCCTGCTCGCCGACGACCGACGAGATGTTGATGATCCGACCGTCGGCGCGCGCGCGCAGGAGGTGGCGCGCCGCCGCCTTGGCGCAGGTGAAGGCGCCGCTGAGGTTGATCGCGAGGGTCTTGTGGAGGTCGTCGAGGCTCGCCCGGAGGAGGAGCGCGTCGATCGAGATCCCGGCGTTGTTGACGAGGATATGGAGGCCGCCGAAGGCCTCCTTGACCGCCTTGATCCCGGCGTCGACGGCCGCCGGATCGGCGACGTCGAAGCCGATCGCCATCGCCTCGCCGCCGGCCGCCTTGATCGCGTCGACGACCGCGGCCGCGGCCGCCTCGTTCTTCGTGTAGTTGACCGCGACCTTGGCCCCGCGGGCGGCGAGCGTCGTCGCGATCGCGCGACCGATCCCCCGCGAGCCGCCGGTGACGACCGCGACCTTCTCCGAGAGTTGCCACGAGGGGGGGAGGACGTGCTGGGCGGGCTCGCTCACTGGGCCTCGTCCTTTAGCACATCGATGTCAGCGGGGGAACCTAGCGGGGCGACGACGAGGTTGCGATCGATCCGCTTGATGAGGCCCGCGAGAACCCTGCCGTGCCCGATCTCAAAGGCCCGCGTGACGCCGATGCGAAGGGCCGTTCGCACCGACGCCTCCCAGCGCACGCGCTCGGTGACCTGTCGCACGAGGAGGGCCTTCACGCGCGCCGCGTCGCTGTTTAGCTCGGCGTCGACGTTTGTGATCACCGGCACGCGCAGCGCCGCGACCTCGACGTCCTCGAGGGCCGCGGCGAGCCGCTCGGCCGCAGGCGTCATCAACGAGCAGTGGAAGGGCGCGGAGACGTTGAGGGGGATCGCCCGACCGCCGGCGGCCTTCGCCGCGGCGACCATGCGCTCGACCGCCGCCGCGTGGCCGGCGACGACGATCTGACCGCCGCCGTTCTCGTTCGCCGGGCTCACCTGGGCGTCGTCGGTCGACGCCTCGACGCAGAGCGCCTCCACCTTGTCGGCGTCGAGGCGGAGGATCGCCGCCATCGCGCCGACGCCGGCGGGGACCGCCTCCTGCATCGCCTGGCCGCGCAGACGGACGAGGCGAACGGCGTCCGCGAAGGCCAGCGCGCCGGCGGCGACGAGCGCCGAGAACTCGCCGAGCGAGTGGCCGAAGCAGACCGCGGGGCCGTCGACGAAGGCGTCCCCAAGCTCGACGCGCGCGGCCGCGAGGGCGGCGATCGACGTCGTCAGGATCGCCGGCTGGGTGTTCGCCGTGAGGGCGAGCTCCGCCTCGTCGCCGCGGAAGCAGAGATCGCTGAGGGCGAAGCCGAGGGCGTCGTCGGCCTCGGCGAAGATCGCCCGCGCCGCGGGGTAGCGCTCGGCCAGGTCCTTGCCCATGCCGACCTGCTGGCTGCCCTGCCCGGGGAAGACAAAGGCGTAGGAGGTGGGGTTGTTGTCGCTGGTCGCGTTCATGACTCGTTCTTCTCCCCCTCGCCCTTGGCCGCGGCGAAGAGCTCCGCGTGCCCGCGGATCGCCTCGTGCAGACCGGGCGTCAGGCCCTGGTCGACGTAGCGGGTGGCGAGGTCGATCGCCGAGACCATCGCCTTCGCCGTCGACCCGCCGTGACAGATGATCGCGATCCCGTCGACGCCGAGGAGCGGCGCGCCGCCGTAGGAGTCGGGATCGATGCGCTTCTTGAGGCTGCGCAGCGCCGGGACCATCAGGGCGGCGCCGATCTTGCCGAGGCGGCGGCCGCCGATCTCCTCGCGGACGAGCTGGATCAGCGCCCGCGCGGTCGCCTCCATCGACTTGAGGGCGATGTTGCCGGTGAAGCCGTCGGTCACCGCGACGTCGAGGTCGCCGGAGAAGAGATCCCCGCCCTCGACGTAACCGCAGTAGTGGAAGTGCTGGCTCGGGTGGGCGCGCAGGAGGCGGTCGGCGGCGCGGGTGAGCTCCGTGCCCTTGGTCGCCTCGCTGCCGTTGGCCAAGATCCCGACCCGCGGCCGCGAGCAGCCGCTGGCGACGGCCGCGAAGGTCGCCCCCATGACCGCGAACTGGACGATGTTGAGCGGCCGGCAGTCGACGTTGGCCCCCATGTCGAGGAGCACGCACGATCCCTTGGGGCCGGGGATCGACGAGACGATCGCCGGGCGGTCGACGCCCTTGATCCGCCCGAATTTGAAGAGCCCGCAGGCGAGCATCGCCCCGGAATTGCCGGCCGAGACCACGGCCTGGGCCTTGCCTTCCTTCACGAGCTTGAAGGCGACGGGCATCGACGCGTCCGGCTTCGCTCGGATCGACCGCGCCGGGCTGTCGTCCATCGTGATGATCGACGGCGCGTGGTGGAGCGTCAGCGGCAGACGGCTGAGTCGGCCGTCGTCGTGACGCTCCAGGCCACGCTCGAGGCGCCGCTGGTCGCCGACCAGAATGATCCGGTGACCCTTTCGAGCCGCCAGGACCGCGGCCTCGATCTCAATCTCCGGGCTCCGGTCGGAGCCGAAGGCGTCGATGGCGATCGTCCGCTCTGCCACGGGCGCACCTTAGATCTCTCCGCTCACGCGGATCTAGCGGAGAAGCGCAGCTCCACCGCAACGAAATAGCGAGGCCCCCGTGAGGACGCACGTCGCCGCCTGGCGACAGGGACGTCCACCGGAGGTTCTCTCACGATCGCGACCCGCACACCGGCGGGGACGCGGGCTAGTCCTGGGCGATCTGCAGGACCTCGCGGCCCTTGTAGTACCCGCACGACGGGCAGACCCGGTGGGGCAGCACCATCTCTTGGCAGTTGGAGCAGGGCACGAGCGCCGGGGCGCTGCGCTTGTCGTGGTTGGCGCGGCGCATGTCACGCCGGGAGGGGGAATGCTTCTTCTTGGGGACGGCCATGGGTCACCAGTGGGGGCGGGAGTGTAACGTCTTTTTCTCGGAGCCCGGCGCCGCCGCACCCCGGACTACCTGAGTTTTCTCAAGTCGAGGAGAATCCCTCAGCTGTCGCCCTCGCGGTCGCGGAGCGCCTGGAGCGCGGCCTTCCACGCCTGGTTGGCGTTCTCTTCGGGGGCCGGCGCAGGGGTCGTGGCCTCGCCGCGGCACAGCGGACAGCCGGCCGAAGCGGAGGAGGAGAGATCGTTGAGGTTGGCCCCGCAGGCCTGGCAGAGGCCGCGGCAGTCCTCGCCGCGGGCGCAGAGCACCCGCATCGGCACGGCCATCGCGATCTGCTCGGCGACCAGGGGTCGGAGATCGAGGATGTGTCCGCTGTAGCCGACCACGTCGGGGGCGTCGAGGTCGACCTCCACCTCCTCGTCCTCGTCGTCGCTCGAGCGCCGCGCGCCGACGCCGGCCGCCCCTGCCCCCTTCACCGCCTGGACGCAGAGCTCGGCGACGCAGGGCACATCCGCGGGCTCGAGGCAGCGGGCGCAGGGCACCTCGAGGCGGACCTTTACGGCTCCGCGGACCAGGATCGACGTGTCCCCGAGGAATTGGAGGTCGAGGCGCACCCGCCCGGGGGCCGCGGCCTTCGCGTCTGTCCCGTCGAGGATAGCGTCGACCTCAGCCTTCGGGAGGTCGACCTCGAGGTGATGCGAGGAGACCGTCCCCGAGAGGAGGTTGAGGTCGACGAGCAGCGCCGACTCGGCGGGCGTGGGGGTGGCTTCGGTGGACACGGCGGGCGGCCCGTAGATCACGAGCCCAGGGTAGGTAGCCTCGCCAACACCCCGTGTCAATGTCGACGCTCTCGAGGTTGACACTGCAAAGAGGGATTGGCTATCCCCTCCCGGCCTGTGACCGCATCTGAGCCCCAAGTGCGCCTGGCCTCTCGGCAAACCGGCGCCCGGTCCACGGATGCGACGCGGTTGCTGACGGTGGCCCTCCTCCTCGCCCCCCTCTGGGCCCTCGGCCCGCTCGGGGCGAGTGTTGCCTCCGCAGCGCCAGCCGCCGACAGCGACGCCGAGGAGTCGAACGACGCCGCGGAGCCGACCGAGACGGAAGACGCCGACGCGACGTCGGGCGCCGGCGCGGCGACGTCCGGCTCGGCGAGCGGCGGCCTCAAGCTCTTGCCGCCCACGCTCCTGCCGCCGAAGTCTGGCGCCGCCGCGGCGCCCGAGGGCGACCCGTCCCAAGAGACAGGTGCGAGCGGCACCGCGACGACCGCGTCCCCGACCCCGCGCCCCGCGGCCGAGCCGGCGGCGATCCCCGGGCCGCGGACGAAGGCCGACGCGGACGCCGAGCTCGAGCTCGAGTCGCCGCAGCTCGAGCCGCCGAAGCTCCTCCAGAAGAAGGGCGTCCCGCCCTTCTGGATCGATCGCACCTACAGCACGCACCGCACCCGAGCGATGGCCCTGCCGCCGCTCTTCATCCACCGCAAGGGGACCGCGGAGCACCCCGAGAAGCTCTTCCACGCCGACCTCAGCCTGACCTTTGGTTGGTACAACAAGCGCAAGGGCCGGCGCCGCTGGCTGTCGCCGCTCGGCCTCTTCTTCGGCTCGTTCTCCGAGCGCAGCACGACGTGGGGCACGGCGGCGCTGCTGATGGGCTACAAGCGCACCGGCGAGAAGTTCAACTTCGGCCAGTTCCCGCTGGTCTGGTGGTGGGGCAACAAGTACGTCCGCAACCTCGTCGTCCTCCCCTTCCACTACCACCAGAAGGCCCCCGACTCGTACTCGGCGATGAGCGGGATCCTCTTCTGGTACGGGCACAAGAACCTCGAGGACGACGATCCGCAAAACGACCTCAAGTGGTTCGTCGGCGCGCCGCTCTTCGTCCGCGCGCAGAAGGGCGTCAAGCGCGTCGACCTCGGGATCCCGCTCTACGTCGGCGGCGAGGACAAGCTCAAGGGCAAGAAGCACCGCACGCTCTTCCCCTTCTTCCACTGGCAGTCGAGCGAGTTCGGCAACCGCCGCGAGCTGTGGACGCCGCTCTACGTCCAGCGCCGCGATCGCGCGCGCGACAAGCAGAGCTGGTCGGTGCCGCCGCTGCTGACCTTCCGCAAGAAGACCCGCGAGCGCGACCTGACGATGGCGACGCCGCTCGTCTGGCGGTCGAAGAACCACCTCAAGGACAGCATGACCTGGGTCGCCGGACCCTGGGTCTCCTACGCCGATCCCGACCAGCGGATCAGCGCCCTCGCGCCGCTCTTCTGGTCGTTCAAGGATCGCCGCAAGGGCGTCAGCACAAGCGTTCTCTTCCCGCTCGCGTTCACCCGGCGCAGCGAGGACGCGACCGCCGTCTACACGATCCTCGGCGGCGGCGCGAAGGCGAAGGACGGCGGCTGGGGCCTGACCCTGCCGCCGCTCTTCACGTCGATCCGCCAGCGCCCCGGCGGCAAGAGCCACCAGGTCGTCACGCCGCTCTTCTGGCACTTCAAGGACCCGAAGGCGGCGGAGGGCAAGGGCAGCGAGCACTGGGTCGTGCCGCCGCTGGCCTACAGCAGCCGCGTCGGCGATCGCCGGCGCTTCGGCCTGCCGGCGCTCCTGACCTTCACCGGCCGCGAGGGCGAGCGCGCGCACCAGGTGGTGACGCCGCTCTTCTGGCACTTCAAGGACGGCGAGAAGCACACCTTCGTCGTCCCGCCCTTCTACGCCCAGCGCCGCGCCGACGGCTGGGCCGCCGGCCTGCCGCCGCTCTTCTTCAGCGCCAAGACCAGCGAGCGCCGCTACNNCCGTGATCCCGCCGCTCCTCTTCGGCGACGTCACCGACGTCAAGGAGCAGCGCCGCCTGACGCTCTCGCCGTTCTTCGTCCGCAGCAAGACGCCGGACTCGCGGACCCTCGGCGCCCTCGGGATCGCCTGGGACGTCAAGCGCAAGGACGAGCGCCACTCGGCGCTCTTCCCCCTCTACTACCGGCGCCAGCGCGGCGATCGTGTCCTCACCGTGACCCCGCTCGGCGGCGGCCTCAAGACCGCCGAGGGCAGCACCTGGGCGGTCGGCCCGGTCTTCGGCAAGCGCCAGGGGAAGAGCCGCGCCTTCGGCCTCGCGCCGCTCTTCGTCCGCGACGTCCGCCCGGCCGCCGAGGGCGAGGGCGACGCCAAGACGACGGTGCTCTTCCCGCTCTACTTCGGCCGCCGGACGCCGACCGACGACCTCGACATGGTCACGCCCTTCTTCTGGCGGACCCACGTCCGCGGCGAGAAGCCGCGCAAGAACCTCGCGCTCGTCCCCTTCTACTTCCGCCAGCGCCAGCCCGACGGCGTCGACATCGACGCCGGCCTGCCCTTCTTCTACAGCCGCGACAAGCGCCGCCACACCCACACTCTGGTCATCGGCCCCGGCTTCCACCGCCTGAGCCGAAAGGCGCTCAACGCCGGCGTCGTCCCGATCTACTGGTGGCACGACGACGAGCAGACGCGCCGCCTCGTGTCGCTGCCGATCATCTACCACAAGCTCGACAAGCAGAGCGGCCAGCGCTCGACCGTCGCCCTGCCGCTGTGGTTCGACTTCCGCCGGACCAACGGCTCGCGCGTCTGGGTCGCCTTCCCCTTCGCCGTCGGCAACAAGAAGAAGTTCAACTTCACGCGCATAGGCATCGGCGCGCCGGGCTTCGTCGACGTCTTCCGCCTCGGCAAGAACTACCGCTTCACGGGCTTCGTCCCGCTCTTCTTCCGCTACCAGAAGTGCGGCTTCCGCGAGGAGGACGACCCCTCCTGCGCCTACAAGCTCTACGGCTCGTACCCGCTCTTCATGTACGGCAGCGACGGCCAGGGCCGGCGGACCCACAGCGCCCTCTCGCTCTACTACTTCGACAAGGACGCGAAGGGCACGACCCTCTTCACGCCGATCGCCGGCGCCCGCGTCCGCCCCGGCGAGGAGCTGACCTGGTACGCCGGCATCGTCGGCCGCGGCGTCACCCGCAAGCACGAGACGACGGTCGCCTTCCCGCTCTTCTTCCGCCGCAAGCACCGGGTCAAGCACAAGCACACGACCGCCGTCGTCCCGCCGCTCTACATCGGCCACCGCGACGAGGACAGCCGGTGGTTCGAGACGGCGCTCGTCTTCTGGCAGTTCCGCAAGCCGCACAAGGTGTCGACCGCCGTCGTCCCGCCGCTCTTCTATCTCAGCGAGTCCTACGCCGAGCGGCGGATCCACTGGCTGCTCCCGCTCTACCTGCGCGACAACAAGATGGGCGAGGACAAGACCTTCACCTCGCTCTTCCCGCTCCTCTACTTCCAGCGCCGCAACGGCGACGAGCTCGACGTCGTCCAGTTCCCGCTGATCTGGCACATCGAGCGCGGCGAGAACGAGGGCACCGTCGGCGCCGCCCTGTGGTGGGACATCCGCGTGCGCGGGACGACGACGCAGTTCATCCCCGGCGTCTTCGTCCGCCGCGTCAACCGCAAGGGCCAGGAGTTCGGCGCGGTCGTCCCCGGCCTCGCCTGGTGGACCCGCGACCACAAGGAGAACGCGAAGGCCGTCCACTGGCGCGCGCTCCTCGGGGCGATCGGCGGCGGCAACGAGGAGAGCGGCCAGCGCTACTTCTCGCTCTTCGGCGCCAAGATCAAGCTGAGGCCCAAGCCGGTGTGGGAGCCCAAGGCCGCGGAGCGCCGCGAGCTCCGGCGCAAGCGTCGGGCCGAGAAGCGCGCGCTCAAGGCCGCCGGTAAGGGCAAGGCGACGACGAAGCCGAACGAGGCCGCGCCGAAGGCCGCGACGCCCGAGCCAGCGAAGGCCGGCGCGCCGCCGAAGGCCGCGACGCAGCCCACGACCGCGACGCAGCCCACGCCGAGCGCAGGGACGCAGACCCAGCCCAAGACCGGCACCCAGCCGAGCGCTGGTGCGACGCAGCCCAACACCGGCGCGCCGAGCATGGGCGCGGCCGGGACCCTCACGCAGCCGACGGTCGGCGGCTCGGCGTCTGGCGCCAGCACGACGACGCAGGGTCAGGGCGGCTCGAGCGGCGCGACGAAGAAGCCCGAGGGCTAGCGGCCTTCAGCGCGCGCGTCAGCGCCAGGCTGAGACGCACGCAGGTACGCGCTCGCGCTCGGAGAGCCTGCGCCGTGCGGCTCCCGCGAGACGACGAACCGCAACGACCGGCAACGGGGCCGCTCGCCTGCACGTGCCTCTCGCTCGCTACCCAACGCAGCGACTCCCGCGGGGCGACGCGCACCGCAACGACCGCGCCACGGGGTCGATCGCCTGGTCATGGCCCGCGCCCATGACCCCGCGCTCCGCCTCGCCATCGTCGCCGTGGTCGGCATCCTCGTCGCGCTCGCGCCGACGCTGCCCGCCGCCCTCGGGCTGCGCCGCTCGCCGCTCGTCCGCGTCGGCGCGCGCTGTGAGCACGCGGTCGAGATCGACGGCGTCCTCAGGTGCGACCAGACCGCGCCGCGCCGCGTCGCCGACCTCTGCGGCGACACCACGCCGACGACGATTCGCAGCGGCGACGCGATCACGACCAAGCACCTCTGCGCCGCGACCTCGCCGGCCCGCGGCGTCGACTGGGGGCGGATGGCGCCCGAGGATCTCAAGGCGCTCGCGCTCCCGATCAACGTCAACGAGGCCAGCGCCGAGGAGCTCGCCTCGCTCCCGCGGATCGGCCCCGTCCTCGCAGACCGACTCATCGCCGCGCGCCCCTTCGCCAGCGTCGCGGATCTCCTCCGCGTCCGCGGGATCGGCCCCAAGACCCTCGCCAAGCTCCAGCGCCGCGCACGGACGTCGTGGTGAGGCGCCACGACCCGCGGCTACGCCGAGCCCTCCGCCGCGGCCGCCTCGCCGTAGAGCGCGGCCAGGGCCGCGAGGTCGTCGGTCAGCGGCGGGACATCGCGTCGGTAGGGCGTCGCGGCCTCGGCCCGCAGCCGCGCGAGGATCGCCTCGATCTCCGCGCAGCGCCCACGCAGGGCGACCCAGCGCCTGGCGACCCGGAGGCGCTCGACCTCCGCCTCGATCTCGGCGAGCGCCTCGCGATCCCCGCGATGACCGAGCGCGCGGCTGACCGCGGCGTCGAAGAGCGCGGCCTGACAGCGCTCGAAGAGGGTCCCCTCCATCGCCGCCACGGCCAGCGCCCGCAGGCGCGTGACCGCCACCTCCGGCGGCGCGAAGCGGGCGCCCGCGGGCACCTCGGGGATCGACGCCTCGCGGCCGGTGAAGGTCCGCCGCAGCGCCTCGACGGCGCTCCGCTTCGCCTGCTCCTCGAGACAGCTCTCACCCACCTCAGCGCAGCGCGCGGCGAGCTCGAGGTAGCGCTCGAAGAGCCCGAGCTCGCGCAGCGACGCCTGATAGCCGGCGAGGAGCCCGTCGAGGTAGGCGAGCTCGTCGGCGAGCGCCGCAGCCTCGTCGCCCTCACGCCGGCGCAGCGCCGCCCGCTCGCGCAGCGGCGAGAAGCGGCTGCGCCGGAGGCTGAGCCCGAACGCGTAGAGCCGCCGCGCCCTCCCCTCGTCGCCGATCGCCTCGGCGCAGCGACCGGCTCTGCGACAGGCCTCGACCGTGTTCGGCGGGTAGCGCTTGCCGTAGAAGAACCACTCGTCGAGCTCGAAGTCGGCGAGCGGCGCGAAGTCTGGCTCCGCGGCGATGAAGCGCTCGTACCAGGCGAGCGCGTCCGCGGGGCGGCCCTCCGCTTCGGCGATCTCGCCGAGGAAGTACCAGCCAATGGGATAGAAGCGCGGATCGCTGTAGGGGTGATCGCCCCAGCGATCGCCGGCGACCTCACCGGCGATCCGCTCGCGGCCCTGGATGATCAGGCCGTCCGGCGTCTTGGCGGCCTCGGCGAGGTCGATCGCCCGCTCGAGCAGCGGCGCCGCCTCGCGCAGCTCCCACCAGTGCCAGAGGAACTGGCTGGCGATGATGAGCGCTGGCAGCGGGTGCCAGCTGTACTCGTAGGCGGGGCGCTCGCTGATCAGCAGCGGCTCGATCACCGGCGCCAGCGACCGCCACTCGGCGAGCGCCGCCGCGGCCTCGTCGGCCTCGGCGACGGGGTAACACTCGCTGTACCAGCGCTGGCGATCGAGCGGCAGGCGCAGGAGGCCGAGCGCGAGGTCGACGCGCGCCGCCTCGACCTCTGGGGCGCGCTCGCAAAGCGAGGCGCTGAGCTCCTCGAGGCTCCACTGGATCCGCCCGCCCACGGGGCCCAAGCATAGCCGAGGCCGCGTCTCCTCCGGCGGGCCGTTGGCGTGGGCGACAACGACCGCAAGCACCTCGCCTGTTGAGACAGGCGTGGACCGGCCACACACTGTCGCGTCGACGTCACCCGCGGACGAGCGCTAGAAGCCGATCTTCCGCATCACGAAGCGCGGCAGCCAGCGGATCACCAGCATCACCCAGCGCCAGATCGGCGGGGCGTAGACCACCGGGCTGCCGCGGTCGATCGCCTTGACCACGGTCTTGGCGACGGCCGTCGGCTCGCCGGCGAAGGGCGGCGGCTTGAGCCCCGCGGTCATCCCCGTCTTCACGAAGCCAGGCTTGACCGTGATCACCCGTAGGCCGTCGCCGTGGTGCTTGTGATCGAGCGACTCGAGGTAGTGGCTGAGGCCGGCCTTGGCGGCGCCGTAGAGCGCGACCGGCTTGCGCCCGCGATCGCCGGCGACCGAGGAGAACACGCACAGCGTGCCGCCGCCGCGGGCGAGGAGGCGCTTGCGGGCGTGCTCGCAGAAGACCACGGTGTTCGTGAAGTCGAGGCGGAGGAGCCGCTCCGCCCGATCGACGTCGGCCTCCATCGCCTCCTGGGTGGCGAAGATCGCCGCCGTGACCACGACGCCCTCGAGGTCGCCGAGATCGGCCTGGGCGGCGTCGAGCGCCGCGGCGAAGGTCGCGGTGTCGCCGAGATCGCAGTGGGCGTAGCCGACCGGGGCGTTGCTCGGCGAGCGCGCCTGGAGATCCGCCGCCGTCCGGGCGAGCTCCTCCGGCTCGATGCCGAGGATGAAGACCTGATCGCCGCGCTCGACGAGGGCGCGGGCGATCGCCCGGCCCATCCCTTGGGTCCCTCCGAGGATCGCGATCCGCATTAGCTCCGCTCCGTCCTTGGCATCATCGCTCCGTCTCCTGCGCTCGCGCGCTCGCTCGTGCGCGGCGCCCGGCTACGCCGGATCGCCGAAGAGCCGCACCGACTGCGCTGACCGCAGGCGGCGCTCGGGATCCCAGCGGTCCCGCACCGCCTCAAAGCGCTCGACCCGCGGGTCCATCCGCCGGAAGTCGTCCGCGCGCGTGAAGGTGTCCTTGGCCAGGTAGATCCGCCCGCCCTCGGCGATCAGCAGCTCGTTGAGCGCGTCGACGAGCTTCTGCGTGTCTGGCCGAACGGGCAGATCGAGGGCGATCGAGATCCCCGGCATCGGGAACGACAGCGTCCCCTTCGACTCGGGCCCGCAGTCCTTGATCACGCAGAGGAACGACGCGCCGCCCATGCCGGTGAGGAAGTCGAGGAAGCGGACGACGCCGTCGCGCCCGGCGGCCTCGGGGATGATGCACTGGTACTGCGTGAAGCCGCGGCGCCCGTACATTCGGTTCCACCGCCGGATCATGTCGAGCGGGTAGAAGAAGCCGTCGGGGTGGCGCAGGCCCTCGCGCCGCTTCGGCAGGTGCTTCCAGTACCACAGCGAGTTGAAGGCCTTGGCCGTGTAGTCGTTGAGCACCCAGCTCGGCAGGTCGACCGGGAAGGTGATCGCCGGGCGCTCGGGCAGCGCCTTGCCGGCGGTCTCCTCGGGCGTCGCCCAGCGGCCGGCGTCTAAGAGCCCGCGGCCCATCTTCTTGCCGCGCGACAGGCAGTCGATCCAGCCGACGACGTAGGGGTAGCGGCTGCTCGCGTCCTTGAGCGCCTCGAGGAAGTGGTCGATGTTGGCGATCCGCCGGCTCTCGCCCATGATCCACGGGCTCGAGATCCGCTTGAGGTCGACCTCGACCTCGAGGATGTGGCCGGTCAGGCCCATGCCGCCGCAGGTCGCGTAGAAGAGCTCGGGCTCGAGCTCGGGGCCGCACTCGAGGATCTGCCCGTCGGCGACGCGGAGCTTGAGGCGACGGACGTGATCGCTGCCGAAGCAGCCGGCGACGTGGTGGTTCTTGCCGTGGACGTCGGCGGCGACCATCCCCCCGAGGGTGACGAACTGCGTCCCGGGGGTGACGGGCGTGAAGTAGCCGCGGCGGAGGAAGAGGCGGTTGAGCTCGAGGAGGGTCAGCCCGGCCTCGGCGCGGATCCGTCCGGACTCGGGATCAAAGGCGAGGATCCGATCGGCGAGGCGCGTGCCGAGGACCTCGCGCGCCCCGGGCGGCGGCAGGGCGGAGTCGCCGTAGGAGCGCCCGAGCCCGCGGCAGAGGACCGCCTCGGCGCTCGCCGGCTCGAGGCGCTCGCTGAGGACCTCGCGTCCGGGGACACCGACATTTCCCCAGCCGGCGATCGTCTCCTCGTGCTTGCGCGCGGCGCCCATCGGAGGCGGAGCATAGTCCGCCGCCGCCACGAGCCCAAGCTTTGCGGCGCAAGGGCGCGGCGCCGGCGGATGACGACCGTCGCGGAGCCGCGCGCGCCTTGGGCGGTAGACGCGCAGCGCTCACCGTGTATGCTCCGCGGCGAGGAACTCGATGAGCGCACGCATTGTGGTGGTCAGCGGCTCGGCCCGCGAAGAGAGCAAGGTCCATGACGTCGTCCGGATCGCGGCGACCACCGCCCGGGCGGCCGGCGCCGAGGTCCGCGAGGTCCTCCTCCACGCCCTGGCGCTGCCGATGATGGATCACGGCGACCCGAGCCAGGGCGAGCTCGCGTGCGTCAAGGTCGTCCGCGAGAGCGCCGCCTGGGCCAACGGCTTCATCCTCGTGACGCCCGAGTACCACGGCAACATGAGCGGCTGCCTCAAGAACTGGTTCGATTTCCTCTACCTCGAGCTCGCCGGCAAGCTCGCGGGGGTCATCGCCGTCACCGGAGGTGGCTGCGGGGACATGTCGATCACCGCGGTGAAGAACTCGTTCGCGTGGTGCCACGGCTTCACCCTCCCCTTCCACGCCGCCGCCCGCGGCCCCGACTTCAAGGACGGCGCCCTCGCCAGCGCCCGCGTCAACGACCGGATCCAGCGGATCGCCTACGACGTCGCCCGCTACGCGCCGGTGCTCCACAAGACCTTCAACGAGGCGCGCGAGCTCGGCGCGGGGCAAGAGTCCGGCGTCGCCGGCATGCACCTCTAGGGTGTCGACCGGCGCAAGCGGTGGATCGGGACGACGTCGTAGAACGGCGGCGAGTCGGTCCACACGCCGTTGAACCACCCGCCGTCGGGATCGTCGCAGGTCCGGTAGCGGGCGAGGAAGCGCTCCGCGTCGTCGCGCGCCGCGAAGAGGCCGTGGTGGTTCAGGAGGCCGCTCCAGCCCGCGGCCTCCTCCGGCGGCAGGAGCTCGTCGCGGTGGACGATCGCCGACCAGGCGCGCTCGGTGACCTCGCCGACGTCGAAGCCGAGGCGCTCCCACGCGGGGCCAGGGAGTTCCCCGAGGGCGATGAGCTCGTGGCGCGGGTAGCCGTCGAGCTCCGCGAGCAGCTCGCGCCAAGGCGCGACGCTCTGCGCCGGCGCAAGATCTTCGATGTCGAAGCCGCGGAACATCAGCGCCTCGGGGAGCTCGCACTCGCCGATCCGCGGCCGATCCATGCCTTCGTAGGCCCCAGGCTCCGTGCGGGCGCGGAGGACCATCGTGCGCGGGGGGATCGTCACGCCGCTACCTCCCGTCGTCGCCGCCGGTCCCCGGGGAGCTCGTCGACCCGCCCGTCGTTGCGTCCGCCGTCGTCGCGTCTGGCGCGATGACCCTCGGCGCCACGCGCCCCTCGTACGGGAGCGGCCGCTCATGGGGCGATCGCCGGACGACGGTCACGCCGACCAGATAGGCGGCGAAGTCGAGCGCCAAGCAGACCCCGAGCGCCGCCGCGATCGCGAAGCGCTTGCCCCGACCGCGCCGCCGCAGCCAGCGATAGAGCAGCACGCCGACCGCGATGATGCCCGCGAGCACGACGATCCCCGCCGGCCCGAAGAGGAACGCGTTGAGGATCGGCACGGGCGGCGGCAGGACGTCCGCGCGGGCGCTCCCCGAGCTGAGGAGCGCCGCCGCGGCGAGCGTCCAGGCGAGCGCGTGACGGCGCGGATGATCCAACACCCGACGACGATGACAGCGTCGCCGCCCCTCCTCAAGCCGCGCGCGCCGTGCTACTCGCCGAGCGTGACCGCCCTCGCCCTCGCCGGCGTGCGCAAGCGCTACGCCGACCGCCCCGTCCTCGAGAACGTCGATCTCGAGATCGCCCGCGGTGAGGTCGTCGCCCTCATCGGCCCCAACGGCGCCGGCAAGAGCACCCTGCTCAAGGCGATCGCCGGCCTTGTCCCGCGCTCATCCGGCACCATCCGCTGGCGAGGCACCGCCGTGCGCAAGTGGTCGCGCGAATTCGCCTACCTGCCGCAGCGTGAAGAAGTCGACTGGTCGTTCCCGATCACCGTCCAGGGCCTCGTCGAAATGGGACGCTATCCGCAAACCGGATGGTGGCGCAGGTTTTCCAAGGCCGATCACGAGGCCGTCGACCGCGCGATCGAATCGCTCGCCCTCGGCGACCTCCGTCACCGGCAGATCCGCGAACTTTCCGGCGGCCAGCAGCAGCGAGCCTTCCTCGCCCGCGCGCTCGCCCAGGAAGCCCATGTGCTTCTCCTCGACGAACCGTTCACCGGCCTTGATCGCAACGCGTCCGAACTTCTCGGCGACCTCCTCCACCGCCTCGCGCACGAGGGACGTCTCGTCATCGCCTCACACCACGACCTCGTTTCCGCGCCGCGATTGTTCGACGAAGTGCTGCTGCTCGCCACCCGGCCGGTCGCCTTCGGCATCGTCGAGGAAGTGCTGCGGGAAAACATCATCCGCACCGCGTTCCAATCCGGCACTCCGCCGCAGGCCGCCGCATCCTGAAACACCGCATCGTTTCCGTGGACATCGAACTCCTCAGCAACCCGTTCTATCAGCGCGCGCTGGCGACCGCCGGATTCATCGGCTTCGCCAACGGCTTCTTCAGCGGCATCGTCGTGCTTCGGCGCAACGCGCTCTCGGTTTCCGCGCTCTCGCACACGATGCTGCCGGGGATCGCGCTCGGCATCCTCGTCACCGGCGCGCTCACCCAGTGGAACGCCTTCCTCGGCGCGCTCTTCGCCGCCCTGCTCGTCGGCCTCGGCTCGCTCGCCGTCTCGCGCGGCAAACGCATCGCCCAAGGCACCGCGCTCGGCGTGCTCTACACCACCGGCTTCGCCGCCGGCGTCGCCATCCTCCCGCGCCTCGATACCCGCCAGGAACTCGAACACTGGCTCTTCGGAGACATCATCGCCGTCGGCAACGCCGACATGTGGATCGCCTTCACCATCGGCTCGCTCACTTTGCTGGTCACCACGCTCTGGATGCGGCCGATCCTGCTCACCCTCTTCGAGCCCAACGTCGCCGCCGCGCAAGGCGTGCACGTCCGGCTCTTTCAATATCTCATCTTCGGCCTGCTTGTGCTATCTCTCGTCGCCTCGCTCCAGGCCGTCGGCTGCGTGCTCTCCGTAGGCCTGCTCGTTACCCCGGCGGCCACCGTTTCCCTGCTCACGGACAAAACCTCGACCCTCTTCTGGGGCGGTGGACTCGTCGGCTGCCTCGGCTCGCTCGCCGCCGTGCTCGCATCCTCCGCCCTCGGCATAGCCCCTGGCCCCGCCATCGTCATCACGCTGGGCCTCCTGTTTCTGGCAGCCTATCTCTTCAGTCCGAAATACGGTCTCCTCGCCACCATCGCGCGCTGACCCGGACGCGATCCGCGGTATGCTCTCCGGTTTCCGCAGCGCCTCATTCCAACACCACGCGCAGCCGGATGAAACGGGCGTCGTCCTCGTCCACCGTGGGCACCACCCGGTAGGTCACGGTTTCGGTGCCGTCGCCGTTGTCCATCGGGACACCGGTTTCCTCGACAACTCCCCCGCCCGACTGCCAGCCGTCGAGGACGGTCGAGGTTTCGACGATGTAGGAAACCTGCTCCGCATCCATCCGCCGGCGGAAGGAGATCGTGAGGTGCTTGCCGTCCACATCGTCGGCGAAGCCCGCCTCGGGCAGGGCCGCCATCGGATCGGCCGCCAGATCCGCGCCGATGGCATACATCATCAACCAGCTCATTCCGGGCAGCGCATCCTGCATCGGGTCGGTCGCTCCTTGCGAGGCCAGCCAGTCGCCGAAGGGATCACCCGCCCCGTCGGTGCCCGGAGAGGCGTCGGCGGCCGCCCAACTCTGCGCCAGCGCGTGGTCCGGTGCGGAAAACGGGTCGATGAGCGCCATCGCGGGGCCGTCGCCGTCGGCCGCCCCGGGCCATGGCGCGATGTCGTCGTATTCGAAATCATGGATCGCGGTGCCAGCTCCGTAGGACAGCTTGATCTGCTCGCCTCCATTCGAGAGGTTGTCCTCCGCCTCCCACTCGCCGGCCACGGGCAGGCCGCTGCCGTAGCGTTCCTCGAAGGCGGCGATGCTTTTGACCACCAGCACGAAGGCTCCGGGCGGCAGGCTGGTGACCGCCGAGCCCGCGAAATCGAAATCGACGCCCTTGGTGAAACGCACGTCCGTGAGATCGAGCGTGACCGTGCTGCTGATGTTGCGCAGCTCGAGATACTCAAAATCCTGCTCCTCGCCGCTCGCCGGAGGCGGCCCGGCGGGATTGTACATCACCTCGGTGATCATCAGGTTCTGCTGGAGGACCTCAAGGTCGTTCGGCATCGTCGCCGTGAACTGATAGGCGGCCGACCAATGGCTCCAGCGCCCGCTGTTGTCCT
>JAGQIT010000550.1:0-9140 GCA_020431135.1 Myxococcales bacterium
ATCGACGAGGACCGCCTCGGCCTCGGCGAGCAGGGCCTGGTGGTCGCGGCCGAAGCTGCTCTTTAAGTCAGGGTCCGAGATCAGCTCGTGGAGATGTGTGAAGTCCTCGACCGCGTCGTCGACGAGGCCGCGGATCGCCGGCTCGAGGTCGCTCGGGAGCTCGGCGACGCCGCGATCGATCGACCGCGGCAGCGGGCTCGCGCCGCCCTGGGCGGCGACGGCGAGGCGCTCGGCGAGGACGTGGCTGCCCGCCTTCTCCGCCTGCTCCGAGCGGAACTCGGCGTCCTGGCGCCGGTGGAGGAGGAGGGTGTGGAGGGCCGTGAAGGCGAAGGCGCCGACGCCGAAGTAGAGGGCGAGCTGACCGCTGAGGTCGGCGTAGACCATGTAGAGGATCCCGCTGACGCTCGCCCAGCCGAGGAGCTTGCGCACGAGGGTCTCGCGGGTCGCGTTAAACATCGCCTGGATGATCAGGACGCCGAAGAAGATCGCGACGAAGGCGACGAAGCCGTGGAAGGCCCAGCTCAGGAACGAGAAGCCCGCGCTCAGCGCGGTGAGGGTCGCGCCGGCGAGGCCGAGGGCGAAGGAGTCCTTGAGCATCTGGATCGCGAGGAGGCCCTCGCGGTCGATCTTCGCCGGTGTCGTCGTCTCGCTCATCGCCGCCGGTGGAGGGTCGAGTGTAGCGCTTGGCCGCCGCGGCTTCGCGGCCGAGGTCGCGCACGCGGATCGCGGCGGCCCCGGGCGATCGGCGGCGCCCTGGCGCGTGGGTGACCGCAGAGGCAGGCGCCGCGCGGGCGCGCGGAGTTGCTACAATCCGCGGCGTGGACGCGCACGAGCCCGAGCCCGAGCCCGAGCCCGAGTCTCGGCGGCGCTTTCGACCGACCGACGTCCTCGGCAAGGACGAGCTCCGGGCGCTCCTCCAGCGCTCCGATCTCCGCGGCCTCCTGGCGGTGGCGACGAGCTGGGCGCTGGTCGCCGTCGCCTTCGCGCTGGTCGTCCGCTGGCCCAACGTGTGGACCGTCGCGGCGGCGCTGCTGATCCTCGGCGGCCGCCACCTCGGCTTCGCGATCCTCATGCACGAGGCCGCCCACCGCACCCTCTGCCGCCGGCGCTGGCTCAACGACCTCGTCGGCCAGTGGCTGTGCGCCTACCCGGGCTGGCAGGACCTCCATCGCTACCGCGAGCACCACCTGCGCCACCACGCCCACACCGGCAGCGAGCGCGACCCGGACCTCGACCTCGTCCGCCCCTTCCCGGTGTCGCGGGCGTCGCTCGCCCGCAAGCTCCTCCGCGACCTCAGCGGGCTGACGGCGCTCCGCCGCGTGCTCGGCCTCGTGCTGATGGACCTCGGCTACATCGACTACACCGTGAGCGGGACCGTGCGGCGGATCCCGGGGGCGAGCGAGCGGCCGCTCCTCGACATCGTCGGCCTCGGCGTCCGCAACCTCCACGGCGTCGTCCTCAGCAACGCGGCGCTCTATGGGATCGTGGCGGCCTTCGGTCACGGCGAGCTCTTCCTCCTGTGGGTCGCCGCGTGGGCGACGACCTTCAGCGCCTTCCTGCGGATCCGCTCGATCGCCGAGCACGCCTGCACGCCGGCTCCCGACGACCCGCTGGGGAACACGCGGACGGTGATCGCCTCGCCGCTCGCCCGCCTCCTCGTCGCCCCGCACCGCGTCAACTTCCACCTCGAGCACCACCTGCTGATGACCGTGCCCTTCTTCCGCCTGCCGGAGCTCCACCGCCGGCTCCTGGCGCGCGGTGTTCTCGACGACTCGCCGGTCGCGCGCGGCTATGTCGAGGTGCTCGACCTCGCGAGCCGCGGCTGACCCGTCGACGCCGCGGTGCCGACGTTCTCGTCGGCTCAGCGCCCGCGCCTCCGGCGACCGGCGCTCGCCTCGGATTGGCGCAGCATGCTCGCGGCGACGAGGCCGATGCCGTTGGCGAGATCCGACTGGGATGCGCGGCGAAGAGCGGGTCGTTGACCAGCTCCTGGGCGATCGGCGGCCGATAGGCGATCGGCCACGGCCCCGCGACGAGGACGTGGCGCTCCGCCGCGTGTCGCGGTGTGAGGCGCCCCGCCGACACGCGGCGCGGTGCCGCCGCGCCGGCGCTCGCGCGGGTGTCCTACGCGATCTCGATGTCGCGGTAGGTGACGGCCCCGAGGCGGGCGGCGGTCGGCGTCTCCTCGGCGAGGAGCACCTCGCCGTCGCGGCCGGTGACGCGGAGGTAGAGCGAGGCGGTCGCCGCCGTCCGCAGGATCGACAGGCGGGTGCGCAGGCGCTCGAGTTCGCTGGTCTCGTCGGTCGACAGCTCGCCGGCGGTGGCCCGCGGCTCGAGGGCGGCGATGCGGGTGCGCAGCTCGTCGACGGCGCCGGCGGCCGGCGGGATCTCGATGCGGCGGATCGCGGCGTAGCGCTCGAGGCCCTCGACGAGGCGCTCGCGATCGGGCTCGCGCAGGCGGCCGGCGCGGCCGAGGGCGTCGAGCTCGAGGAGCTCGCTGCGGAGCACCCGGACCTCCTCTGTCTCGCGGCTCGTCGGCTCGCGGCGGAGGTCGGTGAGGACCGGGGCGAGGCGCTCTGCCTCGTCGGTCGTCGCCTCGACGGCGAGCCGCAGGAGGAAGTAGCCGTCCTTCATCGTCGTCGTCGCCTCGACGGGCTCGTCGCGGCCGTCGATCCGCTTGTGGAGGGCGATCGTCGCGCCGACGATCGGCGCCCGCGCGGCGTCCCAGAGGTGGCCGCAGAGGATCCACGCCTCGTCCTCGGGCTCCGGCTGCGGCCGCTGCGAGCGCGTCGACTCCATCCGCAGATCGGCGGCGAAGCGCACCGAGGTCGCCGCCCGGGCCTCGGCCTGGAGGACGCTCGGGTCGTCGTCGGCGTGGGTCTGGCGCAGGCGCGCGGCCTCGCGGCGGTAGACCGCGGCCTTGGCCTGGCGCAGCTCCGCGAGGAGCCCGAGCGAGGCGACGCGCTGGGCGTCGGCGGCGGGGAAGGCCGCCTCGAGGGTCTCGCTCACCTTGTCGGGGTGGACGGTGATCGTGCGGGTGTCAGCCATGGTCTGTCTCTCCGTTCAGGTGTCGCGCGGCGATCACTGCAGGAGGGTGAGGACGGGGTCGAGGCGCTTGCAGGTGCCCGGCGCGATCGCCTCGACCGCCTCGATGTTGCTGGCGTCGACGACGGCGGCGCCGCGGATCAGCAGGCAGTGGGTGCTCTGGTTGAGGGTGGTGGTGTTGGCGAGGCCGAAGGTCACGCCCGAGAGGAAGGCGCTCGGAAGCGGCTCCTTGAGGCGGTTGTGGCACACGCGCACCGACATGCCGACGGTCATCAGGTGGACCCAGACGATGTCTCCGTAGAGGGCGCAGCTCGCCTGGTTGCCGCTGACCTCGACGTCGTCGAGGGAGAAGATGCCGATCGCCGCGACGGCCGCCTCCTGGGCGCTGTCGCGGAGGTCGAGGAGCACCTGGTTGTCGGCGAAGAGGACGTCGCCGGTCGGGATCACGAGGAGGAGCGGCGGCGGCTTGGCGATCGCCAGCGACACCGGGGCGATGTTGCCGACGAGGGCCAGCGGCGTCGCCTCATTGACGGGCTGGCTGACCTCGCTCGGCTGGTCGCCGATGAGGACGAGCGGCGCCTGCGGGGCGGCGGCCGCCCGCGAGACCACGCGGCCGCGGCGGAGATCCGTGAAGGTCGCCTTGGGGCTGAGGAGCTCCGGCGACAGGCCGAGCGCGAGGATCTGGACGGCCGCGAAGATCATCCCCGCGCCGGGGCCGACGCCGAGCGTCGTCAGGTTGTTGTCGGTGACGAGCGCGGGGCCGAGGCTGTTGATCGTCAGCGCGCGGCCGACCGGGTGGGCGACCGTGTTCTCGCACACGCGGATCGCCGGCAGGCCGCGGCGCTCGAGGTCGACGGCGAGCCACGACGCCGGCGCCTGGCCGGCGGCGACGTCGATGTCGAGGACCGGCGAGGTCGCCAGGGCGACGAAGATGCCGCCGCGGGCCCCCGGCTGCGGGGCGCCGGCGTCGGCGGTCCTCGGCCCGTTGTTGATGATGTGGTTGCGGCTCAGCTCGGCGCCCTCGACGTGGAGGACGTAGATCCCGCAGATCGGCTCGATGTGGCGGACGCCGTTGTCGACGATCCGGTTGCTGAGGATCCGCAGGTCCTCGACGTCGGCGAGGATGATCCCGCCGTAGCCCTGGCGCGTGAGCATCTCCTGCCGGGTGTTGGCGAGCGGCCGCTGGAGGTTGCGGGCGATCGTGTTGCCGCGGATCTCGAGGTCGCAGACCGAGATGATCCCCTGCTGGATCGTCGGCAGGAACGCCCGCGCGGCGATCCCCGAGAAGCCCATGCCGGTGATCGTGTTGTCGACGATCTTGATCCGCGCGAGCGGCGGGCCGGCGATCGCGAAGGTGTCCTCGTCGGCGCTCGGCGGCGGCACCCACAGGATCCCCGGCGGGCACGGGTTCTCATCGGTCGGGATCGGCTCGAGGGGCAGGCGCGTGCCGACGATGACCCCCTGGACGGTGATCCGCTCGAGGTGGCCGAGGGTGATCCCGTGGCCGCGGCCGCCGAGGATCGTGTTGCCGACGACGTCGACGTCCTGGCAGCCGCCGCGCAGCCACAGGCCGCCGAGGGCCGCCGACTGCACGGCGGGCCGCTCGAGGGCGAGGGCGCGGCTCACTCGCGGCGGCGTGCGCTCGCTCTGGAGAACCTTGCCGGCGACGGTGATCTGGTTGCGGAGGATCTTGGCGCCGAGGGCCTCGACGACGACCGCTGGGTCGGTAGTCGCGGCGTCGCGGACGTTGACGAGGTTGTCGGTGATCCGCAGCTCGGTCGCCGCCTCGGCGTCGATCGCGGGGGCCCCGTTGCCGCCGATCATGCACTGGTCGACGACGCAGCGCGCCGACTTGCGGATGTGGATCGCCCGCTGGTCGTCGGCGGCGCGGAGGTTGAGGCCGCGCAGGGTGACCGCGAGGCTGTCACGGATCGTGAAGATCGGCGCCCGCGGGCCGCCGGCGATCCGCGTGTGCGGGCCGCAGCCGTGGATCGTCACGTAGCGCAGGCCGCTGATGTCGACGTTCTCCTGATACACGCCCGGGAGGACGCAGATCTCGCCGCCCTCGCGCGGCAGGTGATCGACGGCCGCCTGGATCGACGTGAAGTCGCCGTGGCTGCGGACGCCGTCGCCGACGCGGAGGCGGCAGCAGGTCTGCTGGCGGGTGAGCGGCTGGAAGACCTGGCGGCAGTCGTCGATCTGGGCGACCTCGCCCTCCCAGCGGATCCGCGCGAGGGGGACGCGGACGCGGCGGATCTCCTGCGGCGGCGCGTCGGTGAGGAGCGCCTGCGGGTTGGCGAGGCCGCCGGCGCGGACGGTGAAGGTCCAGCGATCGCCGGCGACGTAGGTCCGCGTCAGGTCGAACTCGAGGCGGATCCCGTCGCGGAGCCCGTTCGGCGTCGTGAGGCCGCTCGGGAAGTCGCTCAGCGGGCGGATCCCGTGCCAGATCCGGCAGGCCCGCGGCGCCCCGGCGACCGGCGGCGCGCCGAAGTAGTCCTGGAAAAAGGTCAGGGCGCCGTCGCTGGTCAGCGTCGCCTTGGCGCCGTAGACCACCTCCCAGCGCTCGGCGAGGGCGCAGTCGCGGTCGGTCACGGCGGCGCCGGAGCGCAGCGGCCTGGGCTCCAGGAGCTCGACGTAGACCTCGGTGAGGCCGGCGCGGAGGATCGCCTCGCGGCCGCCGCGGAGGACGAACTGGCCGCCCGCGTCGATCGCCCCGCGGCCGACGAGGCCGCCGCCGAGCGGGCTCCACTTGAGGTGCGGGCCGGCGCTCGCGTCGGTGAGCGCGGCGATCTCGATCAGGTAGAGGTTGTGCTCGAGGCCCGAGTAGCCGCCGTGGTCGACGACGGGGCAGTCGCCGCTGGTCGTCGTCGTCGGATCGAGGGTCGCGGTCAGGCGCCCGTGACCCGGGCCGGCGAGGTCGTCCTGGATCCGCCGGGCGACCTCCTCGCAGCTCTCGCCCGGGAGCGCGTCGGCGACGCGGAGCTGGAAGCAGGTGGCGACGCGCTCGGTCGTGTCGGGGCCGCCGAGGGCCGGCTCGATCAGCTCCTTGGGGACCTGGAAGCCGCTGACGGCGTCGCGCCAGACCTCGAGGAGAACGACCCACTGGGCGGCGATCGCGTCGATCGCGGTCGCGGCTGCGCCGGCGATCTTCGCCGCGGTCCGGGTGACGACGGCGCTGAGATCGGGCGGGTCGCCGACGAGGTTGACCAGGAGGCCGTCGGCCCAGGCGCGACCAGGCCGAAGGGTCACCTCGAGATCAGCGCCGTCGGGCTTGACCGCCGTGACCTCGAAGGACTGGCGCTCGCTCGCCGGGACCGCGAGGACCAGCGCCCCGAAGGCGTCGCGGGCGGCCGTGTCCTGCCAGCGCAGCCCGAGGAGGGTCTGATCGTTGGTGTCCGCGTCGAGGAGAACGCGGCCTTGTTGGTGGAGGATCCCGGAGAAGTTGGTCCGGGGATCGAAGCTCCAGCGGGAGAAGTCGCCGTACATCATCGCACCTCAGGTGACGGGGAGGAGGAGGGCCCGGACGCCGACCGGCATGTTCTCGCGCAGCCGAAGCTCGAGGTTTTGCCAGGCGTGGGCCGGGAGGAGGAAGCCAAAGGCGCCCATCGCGTCGTCCTCGGGGCCGCGGGTGCGGATCCGACGATCGCTGCGATCGGCGAGCTGGGCGTAGCCGGGGTCGGCGTAGCGCTCGCCGACGAAGGCCAGGGAGGCGGCGTCGTCGAGGCCCGAGACGCAGCCGAGGTTGGGGGGGAGGGTGTCGCCGCCGCCGGCGACGTAGCTCTGGCGCAGGCAGCCGCGCTGGTGGTCGTGGACGGCGACGCGGTGGACGAAGACGACGCCGCGGCCGTGCAGCGACTCGAGGAGCGCCTGGCCGAAGATCGTCGCCCGGTCGATCGCGGTCGGGGCGGCGTAGCCGAGGTCACCGGCGGCGTCGGGGGTCGCCCCGGCGATCGCCAGCGGGGCGACGCCTGGGGCCGTGTCGACGCCGGCGCCGGCGTCGACGATCGACTCGGTGAGGCGCAGGCTGTAGCCGCGGTCGAGGCGGAGCGGCCCGGCGATCGAGCGGCGCAGGCGGACCGTCGGCGACTCGGCGAAGGCCCGCTCCTCGTCGCCGTCGACGAAGCCGTAGGGCTCGCGCAGGCTCATCCCGAGGATCGTCGGCGCGCGCGCGCCGTCGAGCTGACGGTAGCCGCCGGGATCGAGGGTCGCGTCGACGAGCTCGAGGCCGCCGAGGGCCGCGCGCTCGATCAGCGCCGCGTCGGCGGGGAAGGTCGCTCCGCGGCAGAGGAAGAGCCCCTCGATCCGCAGGGTCGTCGCCGCGATCCGATCGGCGAGCGCCTGCTGTGCGACGGGGTCGGCGGCGAAGACCTCGGCCGGGCGCGCGCGCAGGGGCTGGGCGAGGCGGAGGATCGGCCGCTGGCCGTCGGCGGCGCGGATCACCAGCGAGTGGGCGAGGGTGAGGTTGGGGCCGCCGTCCTCGTCGACCGTGCCGACGACGCCCGAGAGGTCGAGGTCGTAGACGCCGCTGTCGGTGATCTCGACGAGCGTCGGCCCGGTCGCGCCGGCGAGGGCCGCGAGCGCGTCGTGGAGGTCCGTAAGGCCAGGTCCGACGCGGATCGCCGGCGGCAGCGGGTCGCCGCCCCAGGCGTTGTCGCGGGTGATCGGCTGGGCGCCGACGGGGCCGAGGAGGGCGTGGGTCGCAGAGACGCGCAGCGCCTCCTCGACGGCCGTCGCCGCGTCAGGGGCGTCGAGGCCGATCGCCAGGCGGCCGATCTCGGGATCGACGGCGACCTCGCGGTCGGCGAGCGGCGAGGCCAGGCCCTCCTCCCAGGCGCAGAGGTTGGCGCCGCGGAGGGTGAAGGCGCTCGGGTCGAGCGGGGCGAAGAGCGCCGCCGGGAGGTGGAGGGTCAGCCCCTGCGGCGGCAGGACGACGCCCGCCGGCGCCGGGGCGCTAGCGTCGTAGCTCGTCAGGGCGACGTAGGCGGTCGGGTTGCCCGCCGGCGCCGCGGAGGTCAGGCGCGCCCGCGGGATCGGCCCGGGCGCCTGGTCGACGCCGGTGACCGCGTCGACCTCGAAGCTCGCCGCGTCGTCGCGATCCCGGCGGCCGCGCTGGAAGAGGCGCATCGGTCGGCCGAGCGGGTCGACGTCGAAGCGGAGGACGAAGCGGGCGCCGGCGCTCGCCGAGCCGAGGTCGGTGGTCCCGCGGTGGACGGGGGCGGTCAGCGGCGTCCGGTAGGTCTCGAGGCGCCAGAGGAAGATCGCCAGGTTCGGCAGGTTGTAGCGGATCGCCCCGGCGTCCGGGCGCTTGAGGTCAGGCGTGTGCGCCGTGCGATCGAATGCGGTGCCGAGGAGCGAGAGGGTCGCGGGGTCGCGGACGGTCGCCGTGCCGCCGCGGCGGACGGCGAAGCGATCGGCGGCGGGGTCGAGGCGCAGGTGGTTTAGGTGCTGGGCCCAGACGAGGCGCTCGCGCAGCTCGACCGCGTGGACGCCGTAGCCGCTGAGGTCGTAGACGAGGCGCTCGATCGCCCCGAGCGTCCCCTTGCGCCGGCGCAGGGCGATGGTGTCGGCGACGTCGGCACGCAGGGTCCAGGGGTCGCCGGCGAGGTGCGAGGTGCCGAGGAGATCCGCGAGGTAGGGGATCACCCAGGGGTCGCAGGTGTCGATGAAGAGGTCGTCGTAGAGCGCCTCGACGTCCGCCTTGAGCTCGCCGAAGGCCGCCTCGATCACCCCGAGGAAGGCGGCGAGCGGGGTCGCGTCGGCCTGCTCGGCGTCGCGTCGGCGGTGGATCTCGGGGAGGCGCCCGTAGAGGTCGACGCGCTTGCCTGTCTTCTCAGTCACAGTCGGACCCTCCCTCCTCGCCGGCGCAGACGAGGGTCACGAGGTCGCCGTTGACCCCGGCGTCGAGGCAGAGGATGTGGGCGGTCGTCAGCGGGGCGATCGCCTCGGCGCGGGTCGCCGTCGCCGGCGCGCTGAGCTCGTCTGGAACGCCGGCGCCGAGGCTAGCGAGGGCGGCGACGCGGCACCAGGCGACGCCCTCGACCTGCTGGGCGACGCCCTCGATCCGCGACGCCCGCTCGGCCTCGCCGAAGCCGCGG
>JAGQIT010000550.1:9170-13065 GCA_020431135.1 Myxococcales bacterium
GTCGTTCTCGATGAGGCCGAGCGCGGCGGCGATCTCGGCCCGGACGTCCTCCTCGCGGTAGCCGCGGACGAGGCCGTAGCGGAGGATCAGGTGGACGTACTCGAAGATCCCGGGGCGGACGACCACCGGCGCGCGGTCGGGGCCGCGGGTCCGCGCCGCCTTGCGCAGGCTCGCGGCGACCGAGGCGAGCTCGGCCTCGCGCCCCGACTCCATGAGAACGGTGACGACGACGGCCGGCAGGTGATCCTCGAGCTCCCAGCGGGCGCTCGCCCGGAGGACGCCGCTCATCGACCGGGCCTCGGCCTCGAAGTCGGCGACCGAGACCAGGCGGCCGAGGCTCTGGACCTTGCCGGGCGCGGCCTCGCGGGCGCCGTCGGCCTCCTCGGCCGTCGACCCGCCGGTGACCTCGCCGAGGAGGTGGGCCTTCTTGATCCGCGCCGCGTCGATCGGCTTGGCCTGCACCGAGGTCTTGGGCTTGAGCGCGCCGTAGGCCCCGGCGCCGCTGCGGTAGAGCGCGGTGACGTTGTCGACCCCGGAGGGCAGGCGGGCGCCGGTCTTGCCGTCGCCGAAGAGCGCGTAGGACCTGCCGTCGTCGTCCTCGCGGACGGTGTAGACCTCGTCGGTCGGGCCGCGGCCGAAGAGCGCGTCGACCCGCGTCCACGCCCGCCGCTGGACGTAGATCGTCAGCTCGGGGACCTCGGGCGGGTCGCTGGCGGCGTCGCGGTGGTAGGTCAGGGGCGTCTTCGGGATCGCGAAGGCCTGGAAGGTCTGGCGGGCGTCGCCGCTGCCGAGAACGACCTCGGCCTCGCGCTTGCCCTGGTCGACGTCGATGAGGTTGGCGTAGACGACGAGCGGATCGCCGACGCTCGGCTCGGCGGCGAAGTCGGCGTAGTCGACGTCGGCGTCGAGGGTAAGCGTGTGGAGGGCGCGGGCGATCCCGTCGTCGCCGAGCGCGGTCTTGGTCGCGGCGGTGACGACGGTCGCCGCCTTCACGGTGGCGATCGTCGGCGTGTCGGCGGCGCTCGGGGTGAAGGCGATCCGCCGGCCGACGAGGGCGCGGGCGTCGGTCGCCGCGCCGTAGAAGGCGAGCTCCTTGCCGTCGCCGCTGCGGTCGCTGGGGGCGGCGATCGCCGTCATCGTCGCGCCCTCGACCTCGTGGATCGCGAAGCTGCGGACGTCGGCGGCGCTGATGTAGTAGTCGGCGACCTCGACCGCGACGATGAGGTTGAGGCCGTCGCTCTCGCTGACGATCGCCTCGCCGTAGACCTCGACGCCGCCGACCTTCATCACGCCGCCTGTCCCCGAGCCGCCGTCGAGGAGCTCGAGCGTGCCCATGGTGCCCGGGAGGGCGGCGGCGTCGGGGAGGACGGCCGCCTCGCCGAGGGTGCCGCCGACGAGCGGGCGGTCGAGCGTGAGCATCGTCGTCGACGCCGCGAGGGCGCCCCAGCGCATGCCGGCGGCGGCGGCCGCCTTGACCTTGGCGACGCGGGCGCTGCGGACCTTGGCGTAGGACCACTCGCAGATCACCGTCGCGCCGACGCCGAGATCGTCGACCGCGTTGGCCAGCGGCACCTCGGTGTTGGTGAGGGTCGGCTCGATGTAGCTCCCGGCGGTCGAGCCCGTGGTCGAGCGCGTGTAGCCGATCTTCGACTGCATCGTCTCCGCGGGCTTCGCCGGGTTGGGGATCGGCTCGTAGAGCGGCGCGGCGCCGCCGAAGTGGCGGAGCGTCCGCCCCAGCTTGAACGCCCGCAGCTCGCTCGTGGATGTACTAAGGGACAGGCCGCCCTCGAGGGCGACGACGAGGCCGCCGTGGAGCGGGCGGGCGTCGGCGACGACGACGATCTGGGCGCCGCTCAGCGACGAGGCGTCGCCGGCCTTGGCCGCGCCGAGGAGGAGGCGGTCGCCCTTCTTGAGCTCGGGGAGCGCGTCCGTCGGGTGGAGCGCCTCGAGGCGCAGCTCCGTCTCGCCGCTCGTCAGCGTCCGCGCCTGCGGCGGCGCGCACAGGGTGATCTTCGACAGCCCCGGGTAGAGGACGGTGTCGGCGAGCGCCTCGAGGTTCACCGGGTCGTCGACGTCCTCGAGGTCGGCCTTGAAGGCGTGACCGGCGGGCGCGGTGATCGCCGCGTCGCCGTCGATCTCGAGGGCGAGCGTGGCGACGCCGCCGAGACCCGGGCGCAGGCGGTGGCCGGTGAGGCGGACGAGGGCGGCGACGCTCTCGCGCCAGGTCGCAGTCCGCAGGTAGGCCTCGTTGGCGTAGAGGTCCTGATAGAAGGTCAGGACGTCGCCGACGATCGCGGCGCCCTCGAGGAGGGCGACGCCGGGGTCGTCGCTGCCGCGGTAGGTCCAGCGCTCGAGGCCGGCGGCGCGGTCGAGCGCGTAGATCAGCGCCTCGCGGATCGTCTCGTAGTCGCCGATCCGCCGGGCGATCCGCGGCAGCGCCGGGCGGTTCTGGATCGCCGCGGGGAAGCGCAGCGGCGGCGCGCAGGGATCCTGATCCTGAGCCTTGCCCTGGGTCATCCTCGGCCTCCTTGGACGTCGATGTCGATGTAGCCGCGCTCGCGCTGGTCGGGGTCGCCCTCGACGAGGATGATCTCGTCGGCGGCGAGCGTCACCTCGCCGTCCTCCTCGACGGCGCCCGGCGTCGGCGCGTCGTGGCGGCGGATCGTCAGGGCGACGACCTGGTCGACGCCGGGGATCGCGTGGATCCTGCCGAAGAGCTCGCTCGCCCGCAGCGCCTGGCCGAAGGTCCAGCTGTCGGGGTGGAAGAAGCCGAGGCGGCCGTCGCTCGTCACGCCGGCGCTGAGCTCCTCCTCGATCACCGCGCGCAGGTCGGCGGCCCAGACCTCCGGGCGGGCGCAGACCCTCACGGCGATCGCCAGCGGCACCCAGCGCGGTCCGAGGATCCGCAGCTCCTCGCCGAGGAGGCGGCGCGGCGCCAGGGCCTCCTCGACCGCGGCGCGCAGCGTCGGCGTCAGCGCGTCGGTGCCGACGGGGTCGACCGCCAGGTGGACGCAGCGGAACGAGCCGGCCCAGGTGTAGCGCGCGGCCGCCTTGGCGACGCCGTCGACCTCCATCGCCGCCTTGGCGTAGTCGCAGAGGGTGACGGCGCGGAGCTGGCGGGCGCGGAAGGCCTCGGGGATCTCGCGCAGGGCCTCGGCCGGGTCCTTCGGCGCCTCGCCGTCGGTGATGTCGAAGGGGTTGCGGAGCGCCGTAAGCGACGGGTTGGCGGCGGCGTCGAAGCTCGTCAGCCGATCGGCGCCGAGGTTGCCGTCCGGGCCGTAGCCTGTCTGGAGGCGCAGGTGGACGATCGCGTCGTCGGCGAGGGCGCGGCCGTTGGTGCCGTCGCCGAAGATCACGTCCGAGCGCCCGCGCTCGTCGGTCTCGACGGCGTAGTCCGGATCCTGGCCCTTCGAGTGGACGAGCGAGATGACCTCGTGCCAGGGCTCGTCGACGCCGCCGGAGCTGACCATCGCCGACAGCGTCGACATCGGCGCGACGTCGGACTCGATGAGCCCCGCCGGGAGGTCGAGCTGCTGGTAGAGCAGCGGCTCGTCGTCCGCGAGCTCGAGGCGCGCCGAGCCGTCGGCGCCGCGGCTGTAGGTGCGGACCCCCGGCAGCGTCGTCCCCGGCGGGTGGTAGCTGGCGTGGACGACCTCGCCTTGGCGGATCTCGACGAGGTTGCCCCAAAAGCCAGAGAGGTCGTCGCGGGTGGTGCCGTCGTCGCCGCGGGCGCGGAAGCAGTAGGCGCGCGTGAGGGCGTCGTCGCGGCGCCAGCGGACGCGGACGTAGCTGTCGCCGCTCAGCGGATCGACGCCGGCCGTCGCCCCGGCGCTGCCCGGGAGGAGGCGGAGGCGCTGGCGGTGGCGGGGATCGGCGGAGCCGCGGTTGCCGGTGC
>JAGQIT010000551.1:0-5815 GCA_020431135.1 Myxococcales bacterium
TCGGCGAGGGTCAGGCGCTCGAGCTCGAGGTCGTAGCCGAGCGGCTCAAAGAGGCCGCGGAGGAGGCGCTCGCCGCCGCGGGCCGGCAGCGCCGAGAGGCTGATCTCGAGGGGGATCGCCGCCTCCGCGAGCTCCGGGCGCTCGCGGCTGCGGCCGCTGAGGCCGGCGCGGAGGACCCGGCCGATCGCCACGCTGAGGAACGACGAGGCGACGTAGGGCCGGTCGTTGGTGTACTCGGCGAGGGCGAAGTCGTCGCCCTTGGGCCGGCGGACGAGGCCGACCGGATCGACGTCGAGCACCAGCGCCGCGGTGCAGCGCTCGGCGCTCGCCTCCGGGTAGAAGACGTGCGCCTCGCCGAAGGCGAGGTCGAAGCTCTGGCAGCGCTCCGGGTTCTTGCCGAGGAGGAACCCGAGGTCGGTCGCCGGGGCCCGCGTGGTCGTGATCGTCAGCAGCATCGCCGTCGCGCAGAGTACCGCAGCTCGCGGCCTTCGGGTCCCGATGAGCGCGCCGCTCGTTTCTCACCGTCGCCCGCCCCCTCGCCGCAGGAGGTTACACTCAGCGATCGATCGGACGCGGCTATCATCGGGCGATGGGCCACCGGATCTCCGGCGTTCTCCTCCGCGGCGCCTTCGACCGCGCCGCCGCGCGCCGCTTCGAGCTCGAGGTGATCCCCCTGCCGCAGGACCTCACGCTCCTGCCGGTCGACATCTACCTCCTCGAGTTCTGGGGGGTCGTCACCGGCAACACCAAGCGTCGCGACGACGGGATCCGCGAGCTCCTCTTCCCGTCGGACGACGTGCTCTTCGACATCGTCGAGGCGCTGCGCCCGGGGGCCCTCTTCGCGGTGATCGCCACCGACTACTTCGGGGGGATCGGCACGCAGGCGGCGGCGGTCTACCGCGGCCGCGACGAGGTGATGGCGCCGACGATCGGGGGGATCAACGCGGCCCTGCGCCACCTCGGAATCAGACACACCAAAGGGATCGACGCGTTCGAGAGCGTCGAGCTCGATCGTCACCGCCACTGCGACGCGCTCGACGACTGCGACTGGGACGCGAGGTACCGCGAGCGCGGCCTGGAGCGGCCCTGAGCGGCGGCGCTGCGGATGAACACGGCGAGCGCCCGCACCCCGCGGGGCGCAGCGGCGAGCGCCCGCGCCGACCTCTGCACCGGCGTGTCGCTCGCGGAGCAAAACCTGTCCCTCGTGACACGGACCCGCGGGCCGCTGCGACGCGACCGCGCGTCGTCGCCGACGGCGCCCGCGCTGCCGGCTCGCGTCACGTCGATGCGCGCCATCGCCTGGCCGATGATCTCATCCAGATCGTCCGCCTCTCCTAGGCTGATATGCGTCGACGATATGCGTCGGCGCTGACGAGGTAGGTAGACGATGGAAGCGCGAATTCTGAGCAGCCTTGCCGACACGATCCAGCGGAGCCGCGAGTTCCTGGGGAGCCGCGAGAGCGTCACGCAAGCGCTCGTGCTGCCGCTGCTGCGCGCGCTCGGCTACGCGACCAGCGACCCCCTGGAGCTGCGCTGCGGCCAGGCGCTCGACCTCCAGGGCGGCGGCTCGGCGACCGCCGACATCGCGATCTACGAGGGCGACGGCGAGACCCTCCGCCTGGTGCTCGACGTCCGCCCGCTCGGGGCTGACCTCTGGGCCCGGTCCGCGCTGGCGCCGGCCGTCGGCGCGGCCAAGGGGCTGCGCTTCCTCGCGGTCACGGACGGCGATCGCTACCACGTCTACGGCGACACGCAGCAGCCCGGGGCGCTCGACCCGACGCCGCTCTTCGCCTTCACCCTGGTCGGCGGCGAGGCGGATCACGCCGCCGCCGCGCAGGTGCTCACGCGCTTCGCTCGTGACACCTTCGACCCCGACGCGCTGGTCACCAAGGCCGAGGACGACGCGCTGCGCGAGGCCCTGACGGCGCGCCTCGTCCGCGCCCTGCGGGCGCCGGCGGCCGACCCCGACTTCCTGCGCTGGATCAGCGAGGGCGTCTACGAGGGCAAGCGGACGCGCCCCGTGCTCGAGCGCCTCGGCGGCCTCGCCGAGGAGGCCGTGACCCCGGCGATCCTGGCGATCCTCAGCGATGACTACATCGACCACCTGCATCGCCGCCTGCGCGCCGCCAACGCGGCCGCGGCCAAGTCGTCGATCCTCCGCCCGGCGCCGCCGCGCGCGAGCGCCGGCGAGCCCGAGGTCGTCGAGACGATCCGCCAGATCGCCGCCCGCGGCGGAGCTGACCCGAAGGACATCGCCTTCCGCGACACGACGAACTACCTGGGCATCGGCCTCGGCACGCCCGGGCGGTGGTTCCTGCGGTGGTTCGACGGCAACCGCCGGCGGGCGCTGACCACCCTCGTCCCGGCCGCCGAGGCCGAGGGCCTGGTCAAGGGCTTCAAGGTCGAGGAGGCGCCGCAGAGCTTCGGGGTCTCGCGGGTCCACATCGACGACCCGGCGCAGCTCTGGGCCCTCGAGGCGCTGATCGTCCGCTCGCTCGAGATCTGCCGCCGCGGCGAGCAGCTGGCGATCGCCGGCTCGGGCGCGTAGCGTAGCGGCGTAGCGAGTCCTTCGGGTCAGGTGGTTCGGCGCCGCGCCGGTGCGCGGAGCATCAGCGCGGGGGAGGTCTCCGCCCGCCCGGGGAGAACCAAGTTCCTGGCGCACATGGAGGGCGGACGCTCGCGGAGGGAGGCCGCGAGCGCTCCGCTCTCTTCCTCGTTCTCTCGCTCGCTCGTCCGCTCGCGTTCTCGCCGTCGCCGCTGCGTGACCGCGCCGGTGCGGGGTGCCCGTCATTTCGCCGCGCGCGCGGCTCGACCCTGGGGTATCTTCGCCGGCGATGCAGGCCGACGCGAATTCGAACACGGAGAAGCCCCTCGCCGGGAAGACCCTCTTCATCACCGGCGCGAGCCGGGGGATCGGCAAGGCGATCGCCCTCCGGGCGGGGGCCGACGGCGCCAACGTGGTGATCGCGGCCAAGACCGCCGAGCCCCACCCCAAGCTGCCCGGGACGATCTACACCGCGGCCGAGGAGATCGAGGCCGCCGGCGGCAAGGCGCTGCCGCTGATCGTCGACATCCGCGACGACGGCCGGGTCGCCGAGGCGGTCGCTGAGGCGGTCGCCAAGTTCGGCGGCATCGACATCCTCGTCAACAACGCGAGCGCGATCTCGCTGACGGGGACGCTCTACACCCCGCTCAAGCGCTTCGACCTGATGCACCAGGTCAACGCCCGCGGCACCTTCACGTGCTCACACTTCTGCATCCCGCACCTGCTCAAGGCCGAGAACCCGCACATCCTCAACATCTCGCCGCCGCTCAACATGAACCCGCGGTGGTTCAAGGACCACGTCGCCTACACGATGGCGAAGTACGGGATGAGCATGTGCGTCCTCGGCATGGCCGCGGAGTTCGCCGAGAAGGGCCTCGCGGTCAACGCCCTGTGGCCGCAGACCGCGATCGCGACCGCGGCGATGAACATGCTCGGCGGCGACGCGGCGCTCAAGCGCTGCCGCACGGTCGACATCATGTCCGACGCCGCTCACCTGATCCTCAGCCGCCCGAGCCGCGCGGCGACCGGCAACTTCTACATCGACGAGGATCTCCTGCGCGAGGCCGGCGTCACCGACTTCACGCGCTACGCCATCGACCCCGAGATCGAGCCGATCACGGACTTCTTCCTCGACTAGGCGCGGAGAGACGACACGAAGGGCGAGGGTGATGGACGCAGCCGACCGGGATGAGGGGGCGACCGACAGCGAGCGCGCGCAGCGGCTCGAGAGCACGCGCGCGAGCTGGAATCGGGCGACCCACAACCACAACCGGCACAAGGGCGATCAGGCGGCGTTCCTCCGCGACGGCGGCTCGACGCTCTTCAGCGAGGAGCTCGAGCTCCTCGGCGACCTCGCAGGCAAGCGCCTCGTCCACGTCCAGTGCAACAGCGGGCAGGACTCGCTCAGCCTGGCGCGGCGCGGCGCGGAGGTGCTCGGCGTCGACTTCTCCGACGAGGCGGTCGCCTTCGCCCGCAAGCTGAGCGAGGACGCGGAGATCCCCGCGCGCTTCGAGCTCGCCGAGGCGGTCTCGTGGATGGCCAGCACCGACGAGCGCTTCGACGTCGCCTTCGCCAGCTACGGCGTCACCGGCTGGATCGAGGACCTCCAGGCTTGGGCCGACGGCGTCGCGCGGATCCTCCGCCCGGGCGGCCGCTTCGTCTACGTCGAGTTCCACCCCGTGAGCTGGAGCCTCGACGCCGATCTCAACCTCCGCGGCGACGACTATTTTCAGGAGAAGCCGTTCGTCGAGCCGGTCGGCGACTACGTCGCGGAGTCACAGACGGGCCTCGGCGGGAGCGGCGAGCTGACACGCGGGGAGAACGACATCCCGGCGTCCTCGTGGCAGCACACGCTCGGCGACCTCGTCACCGCGTTCTCGCGCGCCGGGCTGCAGATCGAGCGCCTGCGCGAGTACCCGTACTCGAACGGCTGCCGCCTCCACGCCGGGCTCGTCTGGGGTGAGGACCGACGCTGGCGCTTCCCCGAGGGGGTCGCCCGCGTGCCGCTGATGTTCGGCCTCGCCTGCGCCAAGCCGGCGTAGGTGCGCGCGGTCGCGCGAGGCCGTCGGAGCCCGCGAACGAGCGCTGCGACGCGATGGCGTCGTATCGGCGAGTTGGCGGCGACGAGCCTGAGAGCCGCTCCCCGACGTCGAGCTCGCGGAGCTGGGGCGTCCGCGTCCGCGTCTGCGTCTGCGTCTGCGTCGAGCCGCGGCGAGCCGACGGGGGTCGGCGACGGCGCGGCATTGACCTGCTTGATCAGGCAGGTGCGGACGACCAGGCGCCCGACGGCGGACCTCCTGGCCGCGTTCCACTGTCACCTGTTACCTGGGCGCTCGGGGTCGTCACTCGGCCGCGGCGGCCATGTCCGCCGCCGGCGAGCGCATGCCCTCGATCGCCCGCAGGATCGCCTCCGGCGTCGCCGGCAGGCGCAGGTCGACCTCCTGCCCGGGTCGCCCCCAGCTCTGGATCGCCTGGCGCAGCGCCGTGATCACGCCGATCGCCAGCATGAAGGGCGGCTCGCCCACGGCCTTCGACCCGTGGATCACCCCCTCCTGGTCGGCGCGCTCGAGGAGCTCGACGCGGAAGTCGTCCCCCGCCGGCACGTCCCCGGCCGCCGGGATCTTGTAGGTCGACGGCCCGTGCGTCAGCAGCCGGCCCTGGCTGTCCCAAAGGACCTCCTCGCAGGTCAGCCAGCCCACCCCCTGGACGAAGCCGCCCTCGATCTGCCCGCGGTCGATCGTCGGCACCAGCGGGTTGCCGGCGTCGTGGAGGACGTCGACCTTGAGGAGCCGGTGCTCGCCGGTCAGCGCGTGGACCTCGACCTCGCAGATCGCCGCCCCGTAGGCGTAGTAGTGGAAGGGCTTGCCCTTGCCGGCGGCGCGGTCATAGGCGATGCCCGGCGTCGCGTAGTAGCCGGTCGCCGACAGCGACACGCGCTGGGCCCAGGCCGCCTTGACGACCGCCTCGAACGAGGTCGACGCGCCGTCGGGCGCCAGGGCGACGCCGCCGACGAACTCGATCGCCGCCGCCTCGGGGCTGCTCTCCGCGAGGCCGAGGAGCCCGGCCGCCAGCGGCCGCAGGCGCTCGCGGATCACCGCGCAGGCCTCGCGGACCGCCGCGCCGTTGAGATCCGAGCCCGATGACGCGGCCGTCGCCGAGGTGTTCGGCACCTTGTCGGTCGCCGTCGTCATCACCCGCACGGCCTCGCGCGTCACCCCGAGCTCGTGGGCCGCGACCGCCTGCATCTTGGTGTGCAGGCCCTGGCCCATC
>JAGQIT010000551.1:5843-13347 GCA_020431135.1 Myxococcales bacterium
CGGTGTAGACGAGGACCAGCGCGCCCGCCTGGTTGAGCACGGAGTTGGTGAAGGAGATCCCGAACTTCACCGGCTGGAGGGAGATCCCGCGGCGGACGTGCTCCGAGCGCCCGTTGAACGCCGCGACCGCAGCGCGCCGGGCGTCGTAGTCGACGCGCGCCGTCAGCTCGTCGTAGATCCGCTGGAGGCGGACGTCCTTCAGCTCCTGGTCGTAGGGCGTGCGCTGCCCCGTCGTGTAGAAGTTGCGCGCGCGGATCTCCGCCGCGTCGATCCCGAGGCGCTCGCTCGCGCGGCTGAGGATCGTCTCGATGACGACCATCCCCTGCGGCCCGCCGAAGCCGCGGAAGGCGGTGTTCGAGCCCTTGTTCGTCCGCACGACGACGCCCTCGAAGTCGAGCTCGGGGATCCAGTAGGCGTTGTCGAGGTGGAACATCGCGCGGTCGAGGATCGGCGCCGACAGGTCGCGGCTCCAGCCGCCGTCGGCGTAGAGGCGGATCTTCGCGGCGACGAGCCGGCCGTCGGCATCGAGGCCGGCGTCGTAGCGGGCGAGGAAGGGGTGCCGCTTGCCGGTCATCGTCATGTCCTGGTCGCGGTTCAGCCAGACCTTGACGGGGCGCCCCAAGTCGCGGGCGGCGACCGCCGCGAGGACGGCGAAGGGGGCCGCCTGCGACTCTTTGCCGCCGAAGCCGCCGCCCATCCGCGGGACCGAGACGACGACCTGGTGGCGGCCGACGCCGAGGGCCGCGGCGACCAGCGTCTGGACCTCGGTCGGGTGCTGGCTCGACGTGATGACCTCCATCGACCCGGCCTCGCCGGGGATCGCCAGCGACGCCTGGGTCTCCAAGTAGAAGTGGTCCTGGGCGCCCGTCCGGACCTCGCCCTGCAGGCGCAGCGACGCCCGCCCGAGGGCCGCGTCGGCGTCGCCGCGGGTCATGCGGTGCGGCTCGCAGAGGAGCGCGCCGGCGTCGATCGCCGCGTCGATCGTCAGGATCGCCGGGAGCTCCTCGTAATCGATCACGAGGACCGCCGCCGCCGCGCGGCAGGCCGCGAGGGTGTCGCCGACGATCAGCGCGACGGGCTGGCCGATCGTGTCGACCGTGTCGATCGCGAGGATCGGCTCGTCGTGGATCACCGGGCCGATGTAGCGCTCGGCCGGAAGGTCGTCGGCGAAGTAGACCGCATGAACGCCGGGACAGGTGAGCGCCGCGGCGCGATCGCGGCGGGTGATCCGGCCGCAGGCGATCGGCGCGCCGATCGGCAGGCCGACGAGCATCCCGGCCGGCGGCGGCAGGTCGTCGACGTAGCGGGCCGCGCCCGAGACGTGGGCGTAGGCGCTCTCGTGGCGGGCAGGGCGGCGGAGCGGGCTCGTCGGCGCGTCGGCCATCGTCGTCTTCGTCGGGTCGTTCGCGTTCATCGGATCACCTCCAGGGCGACGGTCCCGGAGGGCCGCTCCGGGAGGTCCGGGCGCGGGTCCTCGGCGGTCTCGAGGAAGAAGCCGCGGGCGAGGTTGGCGGCGAGCGTCCGCCGGTACCAGGCCGAGCCGCGGTGGTCGTCGATCGGCGTGAAGTCGTCGGCGAGGGCGAGGATCGCCGCCTCGACCGACGCCCGCGTCCACGGCCGCCCGCGGATCGCCGCCTCGAAGCGGCTCGCGCGGACCGGCGTCGCCGCGACCCCGCCGTAGCCGGCGCGGATCGTCGTGACCACGCCGCCCTCGCCGATCTCGACGACGAAGGCCGCCGCGACCGCGGAGATGTCGAGCTCGCGCCGCTTCGACACCTTGTAGGACGAGGCGAGCGCGCCAGCGCCGAGCGGCGGGACCTCGATCGCCGCGAGGATCTCCCCGGGGGCGAGCGCCGTCCGCCGGTAGTCGAGGAAGAAGCGGTCGATCGCCACGCGCCGCGAGCCGGCGGCTGAGCGCAGCTCGAGCTCGGCGTCGAGGGCCAGGAGCACCGGCGCGAGGTCGCCGATCGGCGAGGCGTTGCACAGGTTGCCGCCGATCGTCGCCCGGTTCTTGATCTGCCGCGAGGCGAAGAAGCGGAGCATGCGGTGGAGCGGCTCGAGCTTGCCCTCGGTCGCGGCCTCGATGTCGGCGAGGAGCGCCGTCGCGCCGAAGCGCCAGCCGCCGTCCTCGCGCCGGGAGATCGTCCGCAGCTCGGGGAGCCCCTCGAGCGAGATCACCTCCGGCAGCGCCTCGAAGCGCTTGGTCACCGCGAGGCTGAGGTCGGTGCCGCCGCAGATGAACTTCGCGCCAGGGTGCTCGGCGAGCGCCTGCCACAGCGCGGCCTCGGTCGTCGGCGTGGCGAAGAACTGACCCGGGGCGTCGCTGACGAACGCGCGCTCGCCCGGCGCCTCGGCGAGCGCCGCCCTGAAGCTGTCGTCGGGGCGCAGGCCGGCGATCTTCACCGCCGCGTCGCGGATCGGCCGGTAGCCGGTGCAGCGGCAGAGGTTGCCGCAGAGCTGGTCGTCGAGCTTCGCCGGGCGGTCGAGGTCGTCGCGGTAGCAGGCCTCGAAGAGCGACATGACGACGCCGGGCGTGCAGTAGCCGCACTGCGAGCCGAGGGCCTCGACCATCGCCTCCTGCACCGGGTGGTAGACGCCGCCGCGGCGCAGGCCCTCGACGGTGTAGACGCGCTGGCCCTGGACCATCGGCAGGAGCACGAGGCAGCCGTTGACGGCGCGAAAGCGCGGCCCGCCGGGGGCCTCGGCGTCGACGATCGCGACCGTGCAGGCGCCGCAGTCCCCCTCGGCGCAGCCCTCCTTGGTCCCGGTCCAGCCGCGCGCGCGGAGGAAGTTGAGCAGGGTCGTGGTCGGCGGCTGGTCGACGGCCTCGACCGGGCGGTCGTTGAGGAAGAAGCGGATCGTGGACATACGCGGCCCGGGGTGCCGCGGCGGCGGCCTGGGCCGGGACCGCGGGGTCTCAGCCTAGTACCCGGCCGCGAGCGCGCGCAAGGCCGCGAGCGGCCCGGGGTGCCGCGCCGACTCGGGCCGCCGCGCCGAGACACGGATCGAGGCCCGGCGCAGCGACGTTCTGCGGCCGCGAGCGGGGGCCTGGGAGCGCGGCGCGAGCACCCGGGACGCGCAGCACGGACCGCGAGTTTGCTCGCGGCCTCTCCACGTCGCGGCGGAGCGCCGGCTCGACGCGGCCCGTAGCGGACCGCTAGTCGACGTCGTCCTTCGCCGCGTCCTTGGCGAAGAACCCGGGCTCGACGCGGACGATGCTGTAGGGCGGCTCGGGGCGGACGCCGAGCTTCTCGACCTTGTAGGCGTCGCTGTCGATCGCATAGGCGACGCCGTCGGCCTCGGTCACCGCCGAGAGGCCGCTCGGGACCGACGTCGTCGTGTGGACGAGCGCCGTGCGCAGGCGGGCGTCGGCGAAGCGCAGCCGCTGGATCGCCCCCGGGAAGGTGACGTAGAGGTCCTCGCCGATGAAGCCGGCGCCGCCGGCCGCCGGCAGCCGCGGGTCGCCGACGCGCCCCATCGGTCGCCACGGGAACATCACCGGCATCAGCTCCTCCGGCGCGTCGACAGGGATCACGAAGACCGCCGGCGGATCGCTGCGGACCGCCGCGAGGTAGTCACCGCTCGGGTGGACGGCGAGCCCGCTGAGGCCGCCGGTGCCGGCCTCGGCGTCGGGGCCGAACGCCGCGTCCTCGACGAGGATCGACCCGCGGTCGGCCTTCGGATCGTAGCGGTAGATCGTCGGCCGGCCGGCGTCGGCGGCGTAGACGACCCCGTCGCCCGCGACCGCGACCGCCTCGCACTCGCTCGGCGCGAAGCCGTCGCCGGCCTCGCTGAGCTCGACGCGGTAGGTGAGCTCGCCCTCGTCGAGGTCGAAGCCGAGGATCTGCGAGCGCGGCAGCGACGGCTCCGACTTCTTGTCGACCGCGCACACCCACAGGCGGCGGCGGTCCTCGTCGATCGCCGCGGCGCCGAGCGAGAGGTTGGCGTCGTCGGTCCTGTAGAAGCTGTACTCGCGCCCGAGCGAGGTGATCAGGGTGATCTCGCCGCCGACGAGCGACGTCGCGTAGAAGAGCTGCGCCGCCGCGTCGTAGGCCACGCCCTTCGGCACCCGCGACTCGCCGCGCACCTCGTACTGGTCCTGGAGGGGGACATCACAGGCGAGGAGGGCGGCGCCGGCGAGCGCGGCGAGGAGGATGGGGCGGTTCGTCATGGGGCTCCGGTTCGTATTGACCTGGCCTAATCACCAGGCTGAAAGGGCAAACGAGGGCAGCGATCACCAACCAGGAGCACAACGTTGGATCGACCCGCAGCGGGGGATCAAGGCTAGGACATCGCGCGCGGGCCGGCGAGAAAGCGCAGGATCCGGGCGACCTCGCCACTCGCGGCGCAACTCCGCTCGGCGAGCGCCGATCAGGCGGTCCGCGGGCGCGCGCGAGGGCGCCTCCGCTGTCACTTTCGCGCGCGTCGTCATGGCTGGCTCGCCAAGGGGATATCGCGCCGAGGTGATCTCATGCGGATCACCTGCGCGCGCGCGCGGCCGCCGGCGCGCAGCCGCGCTCCGCTACATGATGCTCGCGGTGAAGACGATCGCCGCGAGGAGCTCGCGCATCGACGGGTAGCGGGCCTCGGGATCGACGCTCATGCCGCGGGTGAGGATCTGGAAGATCCAGCCGGGGACGCGGGTGGTCGTCGGCGCCGGCAGGAGGTTGCCGGCGAGGACGTTGTCGGCGATCGCGTAGACCGTGCGCCCCTCGAACGGGCGGCGGCGGTAGAGCCCCTCGTAGAGCGCGACGCAGAACGAGAACTGATCGGCGCGGATGTCCGCCGGCCTGCCCATGTGCTGCTCCGGCGCCATATAGGCCGGCGTGCCGTAGACGATCCGGTTCGAGCCCTCGGCGTCCTCGTCGTTCCACGGCGCCGCGCCGTGGCCGAGCGCCGGCGGCGGGCCGACGCGCGGGCACGGGCGGGCGAGGCCGAAGTCGACGACGCGGACCCGGTTGTCGCGGCCGATCAGGACGTTCTCCGGCTTGAAGTCGCGGTGGACGATCCCCTTCGAGTGCGCCGCCGCGAGGCCGCGTCCCGCTTGCAGGTAGACGCCGACGAGCTCCCGCCACGAGCGCGGGGTCTGGGACGACCACTCGCCGAGGGCGACGCCCTCGACCAGCTCCATGGCGATATAGACGATCTGGTGGGTCGCGCCGACCTCGAACACCGGGACGACGTTCGGGTGGGCGAGCTTCGCCATCACCTGGGCCTCGCGTTGGAGGCGGATGCCGGTGTCGTCCGGCGTGGCCAGCTCGATCAGGTCGCGCTCGACGACCTTGAGGGCGACGCGGCGATCGAGGTGCGGATCGTAGGCCGCGTAGACCGTGCCCATACGACCGCTGCCGATGCGCGATAGGACGCGGTAGCGTCCGATGTTCACCGGGTGGCTGGGTTCGTGGTCCATGGCCCGCGGCGCCAACCCTAGCGCGCTCGTCGGCGCTTGTCCTGGGGATCTCGGTCGCGGATCGAGATGGCCCGAGAACGCGCCCTACAGGGCTATACGGCCCGCTTAGCGCGGTTTTTCGGCGAACGGTCCGTGCGGCCGCGTCAGCACGAGCACGCGCGTCGACCGCCAATTGCAGGCCTCGGCCCGAGCCCGCGGTGCGGACCGTTCGCCGAGAAACCGCGCCGACGTTTCCAGCGGCCGGCCCCCTGTCATCGGCGCCGGGAGGTCAGCGATACTTCGGCGATGTCTCGCACTGGCCGCTCGCTCACGCCCTCCGCCGCCCGCATCGTCATCACCAGCGCCCTCGTCGGCCTCGTCGCGTGCAAGGGCGCCGACAAGGGCGGCGACGGCGACGGCGACAAGAGCCCGCCGCCGGTCGCCGAGGCCGAGGCCAAGCCCAGCCAGGTCGCGCCCTTGGAGGCCGAGCTCGCGCCGCCCAAGAAGTCGGCGAAGGAGCGCGCCGGCGCGGCCTTCGACGCCGATCACGCCAAGGAGCAGGCCGAGGCCTTCCGCGAGCACCTCGCCGACGGTCGCAAGGCGGTGAAGGCGAAGAAGTACGGCGACGGGATCAAGGCCCTCGAGGCCGCCCTGAAGATCGACCCCAACCACCCGTCGGCGCTCGCCGAGCTCGGCTGGGCGGCGTTCCTCAGCGGCGACCTCGACCGCGCCGAGCGCTTCACCCAGCGGGCGATCGACTCCTCCGTCGCCAGCGATCGCACCCGCGGCGCCGCCCTCTACAACCTCGGCCGGATCCACGAGGAGCGCGGCGACGAGGGGGCGGCCGTCACCGCCTACACCCGCTCGCTGCGCCTGCGCGAGAACAAGGTCGTCGCCGGCCGCATCGCCGAGCTCGAGGGCAAGGGGGCCGCCGTCGAGGCCAAGGAGTGCGAGCTCACGGCGATGAAGGGCGCGCCGCCCTTCGACCTCTGCGCCGCGGCCAAGGAGGTCTTCGGCGCGGCCCCCGACGAGATCATCGGCCCCGAGAAGTGCGACGAGCGCGACTACACGACCACCGAGGTCGCCGTCGACGCGGCCGGCAACAAGTACGGCGGCGAGAAGGCGACGCGGATCGCCCTCGACCTCGGCGACGACGTCCGGGTCGCGACCTACGGGATCACCTCGGACTTCGTCGAGGGCGGCGAGGGGGGCACGACCTACCTCGCGGCGCTCTACTCCGATCGCTGGTACGTCGCGGCCCTCGGCGGCGAGTACAACCCCGGCGTCGGCTACATCGGCGAGAGCTTCCAGGTCACCTCCGTCGTCGCCGACGACGTCGTCCCCGGCGGCCGCCCCGAGGTCATCGTCACGACGGTCTGGGACCACCACGACGGCGACTACGGCGACAACGTCCTCGAGGGCGGGCAGGAGACGATCGTCGCCGTGCTCAGCGTCGACAACAGCGGCCCGCGCTGGCTCGGCGCCGTCAAGACCTCGATCGTCAGCGAGGTCAGCGCGATGATCGAGGGCGAGCCGAGCGAGGCTGAGGAGAGCCGCAGCGAGCGCAAGGTCGAGGTCGTCTTCCACCGCGACAGCGGCGAGTACGAGGTCAAGGCGATCGCCGGCCACGAGCCCTCGGCGCCCCTCGGCCGCTTCAAGCTCGGCGAGGGCCCGGCCCTGTGCCCGCCGCAGGTGAACTTCGCCGGCTGATCTCTCCCGGCAGTGCTCCTCGCCGGAGCCAGGCTCACGCGCTGGATCGTCGTCGACATGTCTGCACGCGCGGCCAGGACCGCGTGGCGGCGGGTGTGTAGTAGGATCCGCGACCGCCTCACGGAAGAGCGCTCCGAGGCAGGAGAGAGATCATGGCGATCGCGAGCAAGAAGAAGAACACGAAGAAGAAGGTGACCAAGGCGACGGCTGCTAGCGAGAAGAAGTCGGCGAAGAAGAAGTCGGCGAAGAAGGCCGGCGCGAAGAAGGCCAGCGCGAAGAAGGCCAGTGCGAAGAAGACGGCGAAGAAGGCTGGCGCGAAGAAGACGACGAAGAGCGCCAGCGCGAAGAAGTCGACGAAGAAGGCCAGCGCGAAGAAGACTGCGAAGAAGGCCGGCGCGAAGAAGA
>JAGQIT010000552.1 GCA_020431135.1 Myxococcales bacterium
CGATCAACCTGCCGCCCGCGGCGAAGAAGAACACGGCCGACTAGGAGGTCGTCCGAGTCTCCGCAGACGAGCGGTCACGGGGGATCTCCCGCGGCCGCTCGCCCGTTCACGGCGTTCGGTTCTCGATCAGCGCCCGGCGAGGACGGCGTCGACCGCCTCGAGGACCATCTGCGACGCCGGGCGATCGGGGGTGCGCTCGCCGACGTAGCTCCACGCCAGGGTCTTGTCGGCGCGGACGACGAAGACCGAGGGGATCGCGACCTCCTCGTCGGCGACCCCGTAGGCCTCCGCGATCGCCAGCTCCGGATCGCTGACGAGGGGGAACGCGACGCCGATCTTCTCGGCGAAGGCGCGCGACTCCTCCGCGGTGTCGCGGCTGATCCCGATGATCGGCACGCGTCGCTCGTGGAGGGCGTCTTGGATCTTCACCAGGTCGCCGAACTGGCGCCGACAGAAGGGTCACCAGAAGCCGCGGTAAAAGACGAGCACCGCCGGGCCGTCGGCGGTCAGGCCGTTGAGCGTGACGACGCGGTCCTCGGTGTCGCGGGCGGTGAAGTCGGCCGCGACGACGCTCCCGGCGGGGATGACCGTGCCCTCGCGGCGGCACCCGAGGCCGGCGATGAGCGCCGCGCCACCGAGGCTAGCGACGATTGTCCTGCGGCTGATCACGGCCCGCACTCATAGCAGGCCGCGGCGGCGAGCGACACTCCGTCGCATGCGCGCCGCCCCCGGTGCGAGGCGCGCCCTCCCAACGTCGCGTGTGGTCTCGCGCAGCGATCGTCTGGACGCACCGGGACGACGAGGCAAGCGAGGGCGCTCCTAGGAGCCGACGGACTCCTCGATCTGGAGCTCGCGGAGCTTGCGCCAGAGCGTCGAGCGGTTGATCCCGAGGCGCTTCGCGGCCTCGCCCTTCCTGCCGTGGGTCGCCCGCAGGGCGCTGAGGATCCGCTCGCGCTCCTCCGCCCGCGGATCGAAGGCGCCGCGCGACGAGGTCGAGCGCGGCGGCTCGCCGCGCAGCTCCGGCAGGAGCTCGGCCTCGACGAGCGTCGGCCCCTCGCCGATCGCGAAGGCGTACTCGAGCGCGTTGCGGAGCTCGCGGACGTTGCCGGGCCACGAGTAGGCGAGGTAGGCGTCCATCACCGCCGGATCGATGCCGGTGATCTCGCGGCCGCCGCGGCCGTTGAAGCGCTCGACGAAGTGCCAGGTCAGGGCCTCGATGTCGCCGTCGCGCTCGACGAGGCGCGGGAGGAAGACCGGGACGACGCGGATCCGGTACATCAGGTCCTCGCGGAAGCGCCGGCGGGCGACCTCCTCGCGCAGCGCTCGGTGAGTCGCGCTCAGCACCCGGACGTCGACGACCCTGGCCTCGCTGCCGCCGAGCGGGACGAAGGTCTGCTCCTGGAGCACCCGCAGGAGGCGAGCCTGGATGTCGAGGGGCATCTCGGCGATCTCATCGAGGAAGATCGTCCCCTTGTCGGCGAGCGCGAAGAGCCCCGGGCGATCCTTGATCGCCCCCGTGAAAGCGCCGCGGACGTGACCGAAGAGCTCGGAGGCGAGGAGCTCCGGCGTCAGGGTCGCGCAGTTGAGGGCGCGAAAGCCCTTCCCCTGCCGCGGCGACAGCTCGTGCAGCGCCCGCGCGACGAGCTCCTTGCCGGTCCCCGTCTCGCCGCGGATGAGCACGCTCGCGTCGCTGCGCGCGACCTTGGGCAGGAGGTCGAAGAGCTCGAACATCTGCGGCGCGACGGTGAAGATGCCGAAGAGCTCGTGGGGCGGACGCTCGGGCCGCGTGAGGGGTGCGCGGGACATGTCGCAACATGTCGCACGGCGCTCACCCCGACGGCAAGCGCGCAGCGGCGGCCTCGACCGTCGACCGCGGCGGCGGCGCGCCCGGCATGGAGAGGCAATACGCGACGAAGGCGTCGAACACCGGCCGCGCGGCGCCGACCGTCGGCAGCGCGTGGAGATGCAACGCCGGCAGGACGTTGACCTCGAGGAGCGCGCCCTCGCGCCAGGCCTCGGGCCCGGCCTTCGGCGGCGGGCGCAGGAAGCACTCGAGGGGGCCGCGGAGATCGACGCCGCCGACGTCGACCCCGAGGAGCGCGCACGCCCGCGCCGCGACGATCCCCCAGCCCGGATCGATCGCGTCGGTGCGATCGATGATCTCGGCCTCCTCGCCGACGATCTCGAGGGAGAAGCCCTCGGGCAGCGGCGCGTCCGCCCGCAGGCGGTGGATCGCGAGGTGCTCGGTCAGCTCGCCGCTGACGGCGACGCGATCGAGGCCGACGAGCCGCGGCCGCCGCCAGCCGGTGCGCCGCGGGTCGCGGTTGAGCTCGGCGACCGCG
>JAGQIT010000553.1:0-150 GCA_020431135.1 Myxococcales bacterium
GAGGACGAGGACGACCCCGCCGAGGTGCTCGACGCCGACGCGCCAGTGGTGGTCGTCGCGTCGGTCGTGGCGACGCCGTCGTCACCGGCGCAGGCGAGGGGGAGGGCGGCGGCGAGAACGAGGAGCAGGCGCGAGGCTATGTGCATAGGA
>JAGQIT010000553.1:279-1950 GCA_020431135.1 Myxococcales bacterium
ACGGCGAAGTAGGCGTCGCCGAGCTTGATCCGCAGGGTCTTGTTCTTGCCCGAGATCTTCACCGCGCGCTCGGCGTAGATCACCGCTTTTTGGTAGGCGCCGCGGTCGAAGCTGATGTCGCTGAGGCCGGCGAGGGCGGCGACGTTGCGGCTGTTGTGCGACAGCGCCTGGTGAAAGAGGGTCTCGGCCTTGTCGCGGTCGCCGCTGCGCAGCGCCGCCTTGCCGTCGTCGGCGAGGGCGTCCGACTTCTCGGGGTCCTTCTCGGCGTTCTCGATCTCGGCGTCCTCGGTGTCGCCGTTGCTCTTGCCGTTGCTCTTGCCCTTGCCCTTGCCCTTGCCCTTGCCCTTGCCCTTGCCCTTGGTCTCCTTGGGGTCGTCGGCGCCGTCGCTGTCGCCGTCGTCGGTGAGGGTCTCCTCGTCCTCGTCGCCGCCGTCGAGGCTCGGGCCGATCTGCTCGAGGGCGGCGGCGCGGGCGATCTCCGTGAGCTCCTCCTCGTCGACGATCTTCGAGGTCCGGAGGGCGTCGGCGAGGAGCGCCCGCTGGAGGCCGGTCCCCGGCTGGTCGTCGACGAGCGCCTCGGTGAGCAGCTTCTTGCGCTCCTCGCTGTCGTCGGTCGCGGCGGCGCGGGCGATCTTCGCCAGGGTCCGCTCGGCCTCGCGGAACTCGCCGTCGTTCGCCCGCTGGCGGGCGACCGCGAGCTCGGCGTCGGTGAGCAGCGAGCGCTCGCGGGCGTGGTCGTTGGTCGGGTCGAAGGTCGCCGCCCACTGGTAGTAGAGCGCGGCGATCGTCTTGGCGCCCTCGGTCGGCCACAGCTGATCGCCGAGGTTGACGAGGGCGTCGGCGAACTCGGAGCGCAGCTCGCCGGCGCGGTCGGTCGCCGCCCGCTCGCCCATCACCTCGAGGTCGCGGACGCGCTGGTAGGCCGTCGTCCCGCCGGCCTCGGCGATCACCCAGCGGTTGGCGATCGCCGCCTTGCGGGCCTCCTCGGTCAGGCGGTCGATGTCCGACATCACCGCCGGCGGCGGGTCGCCGCCGAGGACCGCCATCGTCGCGCCGACCGAGATGATCGCGACGACGACGGCGACCAGCGGCCACAGCCAGCGCGGGCGCGGGGGCGCCTCGGCGAAGGGGCTCGGCATGTTCGACGCGAGGTAGGAGCGGCGCTCCGGGTCGACGTCGGGGAGCGGCAGGTCGTCCCAGGCGCTGTGCAGGGCGGCGGCGATCTGGGCCTCGCAAAGCGCCGCCTCGAGCTCGGCCATCGACGGGTAGCGGTCGTCAGCCTCCTTGGCGAGGCAGCGGCGGATCACCGCCTCGAGCGCCGGCGGGACCATGCGATCGGGGCGGACCTCGGAGAGCGGCCGCGGCGGGTCGTTGAGCTGGGCGATCAGCACCTCCTCGAGGGTCTCGCCGTCGAAGGGCGGGGCGCCGGCGAGGAGCTCGTAGGCCATGCAGCCGACCGCGTACTGATCGAGGCGGCCGTCGAAGTCGCCGCCGGCGATCTGCTCGGGCGCCATGTAGTGCGGCGTGCCGGCGATCGGGCTCCCGCCCCCCTCGCCGCCGAGGATCGCCGCGACGCCGAAGTCGACGATCTTGACCATCCCCGTGCGGCCCTCGTCCTCGACGAGGAGGATGTTCTCGGGCTTGATGTCGCGGTGGACGATGCCGGCGTCG
>JAGQIT010000554.1 GCA_020431135.1 Myxococcales bacterium
GCTCCGCGGCCTCGCGGACGCGCCGCGCCGCCTCTTCTTTGGCGTGGCGCGCCGCCTCCTCGCGGGCCCGCCGCGCCGCCTCCTCCTGGGCGATTCGGTCGGCCTCGAGGCTGCGCAGCTCGGCCAGGGCGATCAGTGTGGAGCTCTCGTCACGGTCGGTCATCGCTGTCTTCCTCATGTCAATCCGCCGCCGCCGACCCGGCGCGCCGCCCACGGCACATGCCGCGATCGACCCGTCCGGCGCCGTCGGTGCGCTCTGTCTGTGCGATCTGTGCGGTCCCTGCGGACCCGCGGGCTCTTCGGGAGAAGTCGTCGGGGTCACCCGACCACAACCCGAACGCCCGGGCGGTGACGATCGTTCTCTCGACCCGCGAAGAAGCCCGCGTTTTTCATCGCTTTTACATCGCAGGGCCCGCAGCGCGCCGTCTGTGCAGGTGCAGCGAGTCGCGCCGGAGGCGTCGCGGGGACGCGCCGCGTCGACAGCGGCGACGTGGGAGCGCCGCGCACACGCGCGTCGCTCAACGAGTCGCGCGCGCGACGGGCTGCGCCCGCGGATGCTCAGCCTCGATGCGGAGCCTCGTCGCCGAGGCGCGCCGCACCTCGCCGGCGATTGTCGCTAGCGTGCTCGCAGTGGGCGCGCAAGACAACGTCGTCGCCGCGGCGTCTGCGACAGCCCGCGAGCGACAAGACCACACCGAAGCTCCGGACCTGCGGAGAGGATCGAGCCAGCGCCCGCCGCTCGGGCAGGATCATCCTGCGATTCGACCTCGCATGCGGCGCGCCGCGGACTCGGCGAGGGGTTCTCGGTGCCGCGCTCCTCATGGAGTTGCGGCCGCGATGATGCGTGTGGATCCAGGAGCGACCGCCGCGATCGTTCTCGCCGCGGCATGAGGCGCGCCTGAATCTCCCGCCTCACGCGCGTCGGCGCTCGTCCTATCCCCTAGGACATCTCCACGCCGCGAGCGCGGACACACCTCCGCGCGCCGGCGATGCGCCCTCGCGCGCCGTCCCCCCGCTTCAGGGGGTGATCATGCGCGGCATGACGCGCGCACACCAGTTCATCGCCGACCCGTTTGTCGCTGGCCGGCGCCCCTTGCTACCGTACCCACGTAGGTAGAGATGTACGCGACGAAGCGCGCTCCCGAAGCCAGCGAAGGATCCGAGCGGCCGCGAGGTCGCGGCGCCGAGTCGCGCCCGTCTGCGCTGCGCCCCGTGCAGGCCTCGGGACTCGCCCACGCGAGCGTCGACTCGGCTGGCCTTGAGGAGATGCCGCCGTCGAACTCCGAGGCGATCCAGCGCCTCTTCGCCGGCCCGAGCGCGGCGCTCGCGGGTGAGGCGGGCCCCCCGAGGGTCGCGACGATCGCCCGCCGAGGCGTCGCCACCGCGAGCTCCGCCTACCCGCACCGGTCGCAGATCCAGCGCCTCTTCGGCCGCCACTCGATCGCCTCGGTGCAGGCGCACCGCGGGAGCACGGCCGCCGCCGCCGCCCGCTCGATCGGCGCGGCCGCCTACACCCGCGGCGATCACGTCGCCTTCGACGGCGCGCCGAGCCTCCACACCGCCGCCCACGAGGCCGCGCAC
>JAGQIT010000555.1 GCA_020431135.1 Myxococcales bacterium
CGTGTCGCAAGCCCGCGTGCCGCCGCCGCGGGTCCCGGCGCGCGCGTGGGCGCAGGCGTGACCGCCCTGGGATCCGCCCTCATCGCCTCCGGCGAGGCGGCCGCGAGGCCAGAATGCGACATGTCTTTTAGGACACCTGATGAGACGGCCGCCTCCCCGCGCTCGCGCGCCGCCTCCGTGACCTGCCCGCGATCCCGCCTCCGCCTCGCGCCCCGCTCCCCGCCCTCAGAGCGACGGCCGACGGTCGTCCAGGCAGCGGTCGCGGCGCTGTCGAAGGCGGCCTGTTTCGCGTCGGCTTCGTCCTCGACCGGGGGGCTCGCTGCGCCGCGATCCTCCGGCGCCTCCCCGGCCTCGTACGGCCGCGTCGGTCGCTCGCTGCGCTCGACCGCCGCGTCCGCCTCGGCCCCCGTCGTCACCTCCGCCTCGCCGCTGACGCGCTTGTACGGTCGGGTCGGCCAGGTCTCAGCGCCACCTCGCTCCGCCGGCGCCCCGTTCGAGGCCTCGTCGAGCGGTCGAGTCGTCCGCGTGTCGCTCCCGCGGGCGCTGGGCGCTCCTTGCTCCCTCGCCTCCGGCTCGTCGAGCGGGGCGACCGGGACAACCGGAGCGAGGGGATCCTTGCGGCGCTGCGGCAGGGTCATCGCGCGCGCGCGCGGCGAGGCGACAGACGGGCGTCGCTCGGGCTTGGCGGGCGCCTTCGCCTCGACGTTGACCTCGACCGGCGGAGGCGTCTCCGTCCGCACCAACCCCGCCGCGGCGCCTCCGCGCGTCACCCCCGGGAGCTCACGGCGCGGCGGCGGCGGCTCAGCGGCCTTCGCACGGACCGCAGAGGATCGATCGACGACCGCCCGCTGGCGCCCCCGCGCCTCCGGATCGACCGGCGGCAGCGGCGTCAGCTCCTCGGGGCCTTCGCTCTTGAGGATGATCGGCCGCGTGTCGCGGTTGCGCCGCGGCGGCATCTCCGGGAGCTCAAGCCGTCGCCGACGTCGCCCCGACATCGGCGTGACCTGGGTCTGCTCCGCCGCCTTCGCGGGGGCGGGTTCAGGGCGCTGTGTCGCCGCGGGACGTCGCGGGCGTCGACGCTGCCGCGCGAAGGGGCCGCGGTCGACCTCGACGTCGGGGAGCTTGCGCTCCGCGGGCGACATCGTCGACGGGAGGATCGGTCGCGTGTCGCGGCTCGTTCGCGCGGGCCGGCGCTCGACCGCGCGAGGCGGCGGCGGCGGTGGCGTCTTCGGAGCGGGTGGCGGTGGCGGTGGCGGCGACGTCGTCCGCTTCGCCGCGTCGTCGAGCTCATCGTCACGCGGCTCCGAGCGCGTCGGCGGGATGAAGGGGCGGGTGTCTCGCAGCGTCCGGCGGCGCCGCGGCACGTCGTCCGTCGGCGCTCGCACGACCGGCGTCGGCGTCGGCGTCGGCGTCGACACCTGCACGGTCGGCGTCGGCGTCGGTGACATCGCCATCGCTGGGTGTTCGAACGGCGCAGTCTCGGTCCGTTCGCGGCTCTCGACGCCCTCGGCCGTGCCGGAGCTGACGGTGTCTTCTGACACTCCGGGCGCCGCCGCCTCGGGCCGCCGCTCCGCAACAGGAGCGTCTTCGTCGCTCTCTGCCGTCGACGCTGCAGCCGCGGACGTGCCCGCCCCCGGCGCCGCGTCTTCAGGCCGCTCCTCGGCGACCGCCTTCGCGTGCCCCGTCGTCTTCGCCGTCGCCTCGGCATCGAGCCGCGCCCTTCGCTGGCGCGCGACAGCCTCGGCGAGCTTCCTCCGGATGTCGTCACGCGCGCGCGCCGAGGTGACGACCGTGTCCTCCGTACGAGTCGCGTGGGACGCCTCCTCTGCGTCCCCCGGCGCCGCATCTTCGGGCCTAGAAGGAGCCACGGTGTGCTCCTCCGCGACCCCCTGCGATGCGGTCTCCCGAACCCCTGACGCAGGCCTCGTCGCTGCGCTCACAGGCGCAGCGCCCTCGCTCGCCTCCCGAGACGCCTCTGCGTCCGCGACCTCCTGCGCCGCGCCGGAGTCCGACGGCTCATCGACCGGCGTCTCCTCCCCGGGCTCCGTGATGACGGCCGCCTCCGCCGAGGACGCAGCTCGCCCCTCAAGCGCCCGGAGGTCAATGGACGTCTCGTCCCCCGCCCTGCGCCCGTCGGCGACCGCCTCGGGCGTGTCGTCGCCCGCGGACTCGAGCGCGTCCGCCGACTCGCGCTCTACCGACGCATCACGGCCGCCTGGACGCTCGTGCGCCTCTGAGTCCTCGTCGATCTCGTCGACGCCCTCCTCGCCGACCTCCCCCTGTTCTCGCAGATCGTCCGCGGCGTCGTCGACCACCTCGTGATCCCCAGACGCCGCGACGCCCCCGCTACCGATCGCCCCCCTCGCCTCGCCCCAAGAACCTGTCTCTTCAAGCAGATTTTCCGCGCGATGGGATGACGACGCCGCCCTCCCCAGGGCAGCCGCCTCCGCCTCCGAGCTCGATGGTTCCCCGACGCCGGCCCGGTCTCCGTCCTCTGGCCCCTCGTGCGCGACCTTGACCGCGACGTCCGCGGGCGCCGTCGCGCGCTTCGCCGGCGCACCCCGCCAGAAGAGCGCGAGGTAGTCCGCAGAGGCGCTGTGTCGGGCCTCCGGCGCAGGCGGGCGACCCTGCCCCAGCTCCGAAGAAGCCGCTTCCAGCGTCTCCGCGGCCGCCTGCGCCTCGCTCTCCTCTTGGACCTCGTCGGCGGCCTGAGTCCCTGCGTCCGCTTCGAGCGCCTCGTCTGCGTCCGCGGCCTCCGCTGCGCCGTCGATCTCCTCTCGAGCGTCAGCCTCGGTCTCTCCACCGGCCTCGCCCTCCGCAGTGCCTGACGACGCCTCCACGGCGCCGCGCCCCTCCGAAGCCCCCGCCTCCTCCGCGACCTCGCCCCCCGCCGCGGCATCGACCTGCGCCGCGCGCTCTTCCTCGGCGCTCTCCTCCGCGACTGCGACTGCGGCTTCCACCGCTGCTTCTGCTACCGCCGCGACTCTCTCCGCGTCGCCATCCTCCGCCGTGACCTCAACTTCCGCCGCGACCGCTGCTTCCGCGGTGACCGCTGCTTCCTTTGTGACCGCGGCTTTCACCGCGACTACAGCTCTCGCCGCGTCGTCCGACGCCTCCGCGGCGACCCCCCCGATCTCCGCGTCGTCATCCCCCGCCGCGCGCTCTGTCTCCGCCGCGCCTCCTGTCTCCGCCGCGCCTTCCGCGTCCGCTACGCCTTCTGTCTCCGCTACGCCTTCTGTCTCCGACGCAACCTCGGCATCCACTGCATCCGCCGCATCTCCATCGTTCGCCGCGACCTCGGGCGCCTCCGCGTCTTCCCGAGCCGACCGGTCCTCAGAACCCTCCGCCTCCGCCTCCGCAAGAGGCTCCGCGACCGCCGCGACCTCGTTGACCGCGACCGACTCCGGAGCGACCGTAGGCTCCGGTCCCCTCGCAGCTTCCACCTCCCGCGCAACCTGAGCGTCGCCCGCCTCCGACTCGCCGCCGCGTCGCTCGAGCGCCGCCGCCGTCCCCTCCGCGCCGAGCTCGTCCGCGTCCGCGTCCGTCGGACCGCCGAAGAACCCGCGGATCCAAGCGCTCGCCGAGTCCGCCGCCGCATGGCTCGCGAACTCCCGGCTGCGCACGATCTCGCGCCCGTTGCCCGCGAGGATCACGAAGTGCCTGCCGTCGTCCGCGGGGCGGAAGCGATCCGGATCAACAGCGACGCGCGCGAGCGCATCGACCCCGCGGTCGCGCGAGCGGGCGGACTTGTAGCCGTGGCTGAAGAGCAACGCCTCGCCCGAAGCGTCGTTGACGTGGAAGTAGTGCTCGCCGCTGTCGACGGAGAAGCGCTCGACGCCGACCTCCCCTGATCGCGAGCGTCGACTGAGGTCATAGCCACCGCGACGGCTCCGCCCCTTCGCCGTCGTCCCCGCCTTCTCTGCGCTCGACGACGTCGACTCAGCCAGCGCCGGACCGCCGCTCACCTTCGCCTCCACGGCCCAATCCATGAGCCAGGCGATCGCCGCCTCGCGCTCCGCGCTGCCGTCGAACCACCGGCTGCGGGCGATCTCAGCGCCGTTTCGCGCCTTGACGACGAAGAACACGCCGCCGCTGTCCTCCCGCCGCTCGATCCGCCGGACATCGACCGCAGCGCGGAGGAGCGAGCGCACCTGCTTGTCGCGCGGGTACCGGGTCGCGAACCCGCGGAGGAAGACGAGCGCGCGGCCGTCGCTGTCGTTGACATGCGCCGTCTGCTGGCCGTCGCTCGCGCGCTCGACGAGCTCGACGCCGGAACGCCCAGAGCGCGAGCGCTGCCGGAGATCATACTCCCCGGTGTCCGCGTCGCCCTCGCTCTTGTCGCCCTCCTCGCCCTCCTCGCCTGCCAGCCCCTCGATCCGCACCGACGACGCGTCCGCCCCCCAACGGCGCATCGCCGTCAGCCTGGCGTCGACCGCCGCGAGGCTCGACAGCGGCGCGCTCGCGGCGATGACCTCGCCGTCATCGCCGACGATCGACACCCGGTACTCATCGCCCTCGGCGGCGAGCGACGAGCTCCCCTGGCGGAGACCCGCGAGCAGCCCGTCGACCGCCCGCATGACCGACTCGCGATCCGCGAACGAGCCGCTCGTGAGGCCCACCTCTCCGTCGTCGAGAATGAGCTGAAACGCGAACGCGTCGCGTGCCGCCTGGACGATGCGAATATGCACAGCGCTGGGCTCCGAGCCTAGGTGCTCGAAGAGTCAGACTCTAGCACGGCGGCGTCGCTCCTATCGCCTGGGCCGGTCGCCCGTCGCTGCGCGTGGCCGCGCGCCAGCGCGGCCCTCTCGTGCGTCTACAAGTCGATCCGCGCGCGCTGGAGCGGAGCCGCGCGCGACGAAGGGCGCCGTCACGCCCCGTCCACGGCCCGCGCCTCGACGCGCGTCTCCGCCTACGCCTACGACCGCGCGCCGCGATCTCCCGCTCCCGTAGACGTCCGCCGATCCTGCGACGCGCCGCCATGACGAGCGCGTCCACGCGTCGTCCATCGCCGACGAGCGGGACACCTCGCTCGCGTCCTCACGAGACCGAGGACGCACCGCACCCGAACTCAGCACACGTCGAGATCGCCAGCGCACGACGGCGAGTCTCCGCAGGACTCCGCGAGGCCAAGCCCCACCGGGCCGCACGCGAGACGACGCCGCGACATGTCCCAAAAGACACGCAATAAAGTCTACCCGCCAGCACCGCCGAGCCCGTCGCCGTCAGGCGGGTGCAGCGTGACCATCGTCGCCCCCCAGCTCCCCTCACGATGACCGCCCAGGCGGAAGCTCGCGACCGCAGGGTGCTTCTCGAGGAGGCTATGGACCGTCCGCCGCAGGACGCCCTTCCCCTTGCCGTGGACGATCCGCAGCTCGAGGATCCGGCGCTCGCGGCAGACCTCGATGTACTCACGCACGAGCCGCCCGACCTCCTTCGGCGAGAAGTTGTGGAGGTCGAGCTCACCGTCGATCGCCAGCGGCGCGGCGCCCCCTGCGATCTCCCCCGAGGCCCCGGACCAGGGCGCCGAGACCAGCCCGCTCGGCCCCGCGTCCCGCAGCGAGCGCGGACGCGGACGTCCTTCGTTGGCCCGCTCTCGACGCTCGAGGCCCCCGCGCAGCCGCGCTCCGAGGCCGCGCAAGCCGAGGCCGCCGCGGCGCCCGTGGAGTCGCCAGCGACCCTCGACCCGCACCTCAAGCGAGCGCCGCAGCACCCCCTCCCCCGCCCGCTCCTCGACCACCCGCAGCTCGCCGAAGAGCGCGGCCGCGACGAAGTCGAGGGCCAGGGCGACGAGCTCCGACGCGTCCTCGTCGTCGCCGTCGACCCGCTCGATCCAGCCGGCGAACTCGAGCTCGACGCCGCAATCCTCAACACGAACCTGGACCGGCTCGGCGCCGCCGATCGTCCAGCGCCCGTCCCCGCAGGCCCGCGCCTCGCCACCTGCGGCGTCGGCGAGGAGCCCGGACAACCCCCGGCTCAACGCCTCGGCGAGCGACGAGCCCCCCATCGACACCTCGACCCCTCGACTCAGCCGACAGGCACCAGCGAGGTCGACGCGACGATCTCGATCCCCGCGGCGGCCATCTCAGCGATCGCCGCCGCGCCGTCCTCGGGCTGGAGGTTCACGGCCCGGCAGCCGTCGGCGACGAGCGACGTCTTGAAGCCGAGCGCAGCCGCGTCGAGGGCCGTGAACTTGACGCAGTAGTCGGTCGCCAGGCCCATGACGAAGACCTCGTCGACGCCCTGCGCCTTGAGGTAGTCGCCGAGCCCCGTCGCCCGCCGCTTGCCGTTGTCGAAGAAGCCCGAGTACGAGTCGACCGTCGCGTCCTGTCCCTTCGGGAAGACCTCCGTGAGCCCGTCGACGTCGAGGTCGGCGTGGAAGGCCGCGCCGGCGCTCCCCTGGACGCAGTGGACCGGCCAGAGCACCTGGTCGAGCCCCTCGAGGTCGATGACCTCACCCGGGCGCCGCCCCTCGTGGTTGGCGGCGAAGGAGCCGTGGTCCGCCGGGTGCCAGTCCTGCGTGGCGACGACCAGCTCGAAGCGCGGGATCAGGCGGTTGGCGACCGCGACGACCGCGTCCCCCTCCGCCACCGCCAGCGCCCCGCCGGGCATGAAGTCATTTTGCAGGTCGACCAAGATCAGCGCCTTCATCGCGCACCTCCTCCATCACGTCGTGGTTCAGATCTCGAAGTTGAAGCCGCGCTTGACCAGCCGCCGGTAGCGGCGCTCGTCGAAGCGATAGAGCCGCGCCGCCCGATGGGCGACCCCCTCCTCGAACTCGTCGAGCTCGACGAGGAGCTCCATCCCGAGGATCTTCTTGCGAAAATTCCGCTTGTCGAGCGGCCGCTCGAGGACGATCTCGTAGAGGGTCTGGAGCTCCGTGAGCGTGAACTTCTTCGGCAGCAGCTCGAAGCCGATCGGCTCGTAGCGGACCTTGTTACGCAGGCGTTCGCGGGCGACCTCGACGATCCGCGGGTGATCGAAGGCCAGCGGCGGCAGGTCGTCGAAGGCGAACCAGGCGGCGTCGCGGGCGTCCGTCGCCGCCTGGACCCGGTGATCCGCGAGGCGCACGAGCGCGTAGTAGGCGACGGTGACGACGCGGCCGCGGGGGTCGCGGTCGACGTCGCCGAAGGTGTAGAGCTGCTCGAGGTAGAGCTTATCGACGCCTGTCTCTTCGACCAGCTCGCGCCGGGCCGCGCTCTCGAGGTCCTCGCCCATGTGGACGAAGCCGCCCGGCAGCGCCCAGCGCCCGGCGAAGGGCTCGACGTCGCGCTCGATCAGGAGGATCTTCAGGGTCCGCTCGGCGACGCCGAAGACGACGCAGTCGACGGTCAGCGCGGGGCGCGGATACTCGTAGGTGTAGCTCAATCTGCGCGCTCCTTGGCCGCCGCCGTGCGCTCGCGGGCCGCGTCGATCAGCGCCTCGCGCAGCCCGTGGAGCCGCGTCTCCAGCCCGACCGGGTAGGCCGCCGGCGCGTCGAGGCGGCGCGTCGCCGCGTCGAGGCCGGCGAGCTGCTCACGGGTCCGGGCCCGCATCTCCATCACCGTCGGCGACGTGTAGACACGCTCCCCCGCGCGGAAGATCGGCCGCAGCAGGTCCTCCGACGCGCCGGCCATCGCCATCACGTCGCCGTCGCCGATCCCGACGCCCTCGGTCGACGCGCCGAGCCCCTCCTCGAAGATCAGGTCGCCGACGAACGCGCCGTCGCTGCCGCGGAAGCGGCGGACCTGCTGGACGCCGGGGTTCG
>JAGQIT010000556.1:0-4020 GCA_020431135.1 Myxococcales bacterium
CGAGCTCCTCGGCGGTGCTCTCGCGGCCGAGGATCGCGTTGCGATGCGGGAAGCGGCCGAAGCGGGCGACGATGTCGCGGTGGCGGACGGCGAAGTCATGCCAGTACGGGTTGTCGAGCGTCGCCATCAGCGCGACCGACCGCTCCTGATCGTCGAGCGACTCCGAGTGCTCGAGTGGCATGTAGAGGAAGAGGCGCTGGCTCGGCTCGCTCAGCGCGCGATCGTGGCCGGCGTCGATCGCCGCCTTCGTCGTCGCCCGCGCCTTGGCGTCGCTGGCGAAGGCATCGGGCATCCCGCGGTGGATGTTGCGCGGGACCTGATCGAGGAGGAGGACCAGCGCCAGCGCCCCGTCAGCGGTCGCCGCCCAGCCGTCGAGCGCCCCGGCGACGGCCTCGCGGTGGAGGTCGCCGAGGCGGGCCTCGACCTCGGCGTCGAAGTCGGGATCCTTGACCCACCACTTGGCGCTACCGTGATCGGAGAACCAGAAGTCGAGGACGTCGCGGGGGCTCGGCATACGGGGAGAATCGCAGATGTCCGCCGCGCTGAACATGACCGCGGCGCCGACGCGCGCGTCACCGGCCTGCAGGGCGCTCCCTACGTGAATACGCGGTCGTCCGCGCCCTTTTGCCGCCGCCCCGGCGCCGCCCCGGCGGCTATCATGCCGCGGTGTTCGGCTATCTCGCGCGCACCCTCCCGGTGATCGTCCGGGCCTCCCTCCACCGCGACGGCAGCCTCGTCTCGCGCCTGCGCCGGCGGGTCCGCCTCAGTGAAATCGACCCGAACATTCACATGAACCAAGCGGCCTTCGCCATGGTCACGGAGTACGGCCGCACCGACTGGGCGATCCGCTCGCGGGCCTGGGCGCGCTGGCGCGGCGCCGGGGTCAAGCCCGTGGTCGCCGAGCAGCGGATCGTCTACCGCCGCGAGCTCCGGGCCGGGACCCGCTACGTCATCGACACGCGGGCGACCGCCGTCGACGGCCGCCTCCTCTGCCTCGAGGGCCTCATGATCGTCGGCGACCGCGTCCACGCCCGCAACGACGTCAAGCTGATCTTCATCGGCCCGCGCGGGGTGCTCTCCGCCGACGAGCTCGCGCCGCAGTGCGAGGGCCTCCTCGCGCCGCCCCTCGCGGTCGAGGACTGGCGGGTCGTCGACGGCTGAGCCGCATCGAGACATGAACAAAAGGACAGACGATGCCGGAGCCGACGATCTACGACTGGATGGAGCGCGCCCGCGCGGCGACCGGCGAGGCCCGCCTCGAGGCCCTCGCCCAGGCCGAGGCGGCCGCAGAGGATGAGCACGAGTGGCGCGACGTCGCCAAGAGCTACCGTGAGGCCGGGGCGACCGCGCCGGCGCGCCGCTGCCTGCTCCGGGCGGCCGCCGCCGACCCGCTCCAGGTCTGGTGCTTCCGCGACCTCGCTACGCTCCACCGCGACGACCTCGGCGACCCCGACGGCGCCCTCGCGGCGCTCGCCGAGTGTGAGGCCAACCTCGACGCCGCCGAGTCCGTGCCCGGCTATCGCTGGCGCCAGCTCGCCGAGCTCTACCGAGAGTTCGGCGCCGACGACGGGGCCGTCCGCCGGGTCCTCGACGGCGGCCTCGCCCGAGCGCGCACGCTGGACGATCGCCTCTCGGCGGCCACCGGCTTCGCGCGCCTCCTCGGCGACCCCGACAGGGCGCGCGCGCTCGTCGAGGAGGTCGAGCGCCGCGCCACCGACGCGGGGGAGGTCCGGGGCTGGTGGACGATCGCCAACACCTACTCGGGCGCCCTCGACGACGAGGCGGGCGCGCGCCGGAGCATCGAGCGCGGCCTCGCCCTCGCCGTCGACACCGGCGGCTGCGTGACCATGGCCAACGCCTGGGGCAGCCACGCCGGCGACCGCCCGCTCCGCCTCGCGTGCCTCGACAAGGCCGCGTCGCTGGCGAAGGGCGTCGACGACTGGCTGGCGATCGCCGAGGCCCACCACGAGCACACGGGCGACGGCGACGCGTGCCGCCGCTGCCTCGACCGCGTCGCCGAGGACCCCGACGCCGACGCGAACCAGCGGCGCCGCGCCGCCCACGGCTACCGCCACTGGCTCGGCGATCCCGAGGCCGCCGACCGCCTCTCGCCGCGCGGCAAGACCCCCGGAGAGCTGGCGCCGCAGCTCCGCGCGCTCCCCGGGTGGTCCTCCGATCCCGGCGCGCTCCTCGACTGGCTGCGCCCGCGCCTCACCCCCGAGATCATCGCGTCGATCGCCGCCGCCGACTACGGCTTCGGCCGCGACGACAACCTCGCCGCGCTCGCCGACATCCGCGAGACCGGCCTCCTGCCGATCCCCCTGGGCTCGCAGCTCCACGAGGTCTGCGCCCTCTGCCGCTGGGCCGACGGCGAGCGCGTCGACCACGTCGAGCGGGCCTTCGCCTGCATGATGCTCTGCCTCGACTACGTCAGCGAGAGCGGCTTCACCGACGACCTTGTGTCGACGATCCCGCAGCTCCTCGAGAGCTGCCTCGAGCTCGGCGCCGAGCCGACCCGCGCGCTCGTCGGGCTCCTCGTCTGGCTGGTCGAGCGCGAGGAGCCGGAAGAGGACCCGGACGACGAGGGGAGCTACGTCCTCGCCGACCTCCACGCCCTCCTCCTCGCCGCGGCGTCGCTCGATCCGGGCGACCCGCGCCTCGTCGAGCTCGCGCGCTCGATCGTCGCGATCGAGGCCAGCCTCAGCCGCGGCAGCTACCTCTTCGAGCCCGCCCGCGGCTGGCTAAACCGCGTGCTCTGCGGGATCCGCGACGACAAGTGGCGGCAGGTCACGCGCCGCGTTCTCGAGCCGCTGCGCGCCGACGCCGAGGCCGACGCCGAAAAGAAATACACGCACCTCGTCGCGATCCACGAGGCGATGTTCCCGGCCACATGAGCCTCCCGAGCGCACCTGCTCGATTGGACAGTGAAGAGGAAGAAGAAGAAGAAGAAACGGCCGCGGCGCCGAGGCGCGCGGCCGGTCTTCGCGTGCTCACCGCGGGCGGCTAGAGCTTCGCCCCGTCGGCGTCGAGGAGCACGAGGCCGCCGTCGCCGAAGAGCTTCTCGTCGGCGATCTTCTGCAGGTCGTCCTTGATGACCGACGCGTCGCCGACCACGAGGACGACGAAGTCGCTCTCCTGGAGGTGGTCCTGCGCGGCCTTGTGGATCGCCGCCGGATCGGCGGCCGCGATGCGCTGGGTGTAGCCGTTGTACCAGTCGAGCGGCAGGTCGTAGAACGCCAGCGACTTGAAGGCGAAGAGCGTCCGCGTCGGCGTCGAGAACTTCGCCGGCAGCGCGGCGATCGCCCCGGCCTTCTCGCGCTGGACCTCCTCCGGGGTCGGCGGCGCGGCGCGCATCCCCTGGATCTCCTTGGCGACCTCACGCAGCGACTGCCCCGTCGCGTCGGTGCGGACCGACGCGCCAGCGGCGAGGCGCGAGCCGTGGCGCGCGTAGTAGAAGCTGCCGCGGCCGCCGTAGGCGAAGCCCTTGTCCTCGCGCAGGTTCATGTTGATCCGGCTCGAGAACGACCCGCCGAGGATCTGCGCCATCAGGTAGGTCGCCTCGTAGTCCGGGGCCTGGCGCTCCGGGCCCGGGTGGCCGATCGAGATCACCGACTGCGCCGCGCCCGGGGCGTCGACGAGGTAGATCGCCCCGCTCTTCGGCTTGGCGTCGGGGACCTTCTTGGCCTGCGGCGCCTTGCCCTTCCACTTGCCGAGGCGGGCGTCGAAGGCGGCGCGCAGCTCGTCCTCGGTGATCATGCCGACGACGAAGAGGCGGGCGCCGTCGGGGCGCAGCGTGCCGGCGATCTTCTTGCAGTCGCCGAGCTTGACCGCGTCGAGCGTCTTCTCGGTGTCGATCAGCCCGTAGGGGTGCTTGTCGCCCCAGACGAGCGACGGGTTGACGCGGCCGGCGATCGACGACGGGGTCGCGCGCGCCTGGACGAGCGACGCCTTGCGGCGGTCGCGGAGGCGGTCGAGGTCCTTCTGGCGCATCCCCGGCTCGCGGAGCATCTCGACGAAGAG
>JAGQIT010000556.1:4156-4575 GCA_020431135.1 Myxococcales bacterium
GCCCTCGTCGATCAGGTCGAGGCAGAGGCTGTGCATCCCCGCCTTGTTCGCCGGATCATTGATCTCGCCGAGGTCCCACTCCATGGTCATGTAGACCGTCGGCAGGCGGTCCTGCGACACGAGGTAGACCTCGACGCCGTTGTCCATGGTGAAGGTCTTGATCGCCGGGAGCTGGAGCTCGGCGAAGGGCCCCGGCGCCGGCTGCTGGGCGCGGTAGGGCTCCTCTGGCCACACCGGCCCCTCGTCGGGCGCGGGCTCGGGCTCGGGCTCGGCGACGGGCGGCGGCTCGGTCTCGGCCGGGGCCTTGCAGCCGACGGTGAGGCCGACGGCGAGGGCGGCGACGGCCGCGGTGATCGTCCCTGCTCGGTGGAGGCGCTTCATCCCTGCTTGCTCCCTTGCTTGGCGGCCTTCGCCTTGCC
>JAGQIT010000557.1 GCA_020431135.1 Myxococcales bacterium
GGTCGGATCCGGCCGGCGTCGGCCGACCCAGGTGGCGATGGCGTCGCTCCGGGCGATCTCCTCCGCTCTGTCGTGAGGCGTCGGCGGGCCCGCGGAGGCGGTCTGCGGGGCGCGGAGGCGCGCGCCTGTGGTAGTGGTTTGAGGTCCCATGGAGGCCCCGATGCGCTCGAACACCGCCGCGTTCCTCGCCCTGCTCTTCGCCCCCGCGCTCGCCTGCAGCGGCGGCGCCACGGGGTCGTCGGCGAGCGCCGCGACGACGTCCACGTCGACCGACGGGAGCAGCTCGGGGACGAGCGCGGCGACGTCGACGACGGGCGGCGACGCGACGGGCGACACGACGACGGCGACCACCGGCGCGCCGCTCGATCCCTGCGAGGGCGACGAGGTCGCGGATGAGGAGGTCGTCCCCTGGGATCGCGGGCAGCCGACGATCGCCGGCTGTGAGATCCGCGGCGTCCGCGACTACCGGGCGATCATCCACCTCCACTCGCCGCACTCGCACGACGCCTGCGACGGCGAGCCCCAGCCCGGCGGCGTCCTCGACGAGGACTGCCTCCAGGACCTCCGCGACGCCCTGTGCACCACGCGGATCGACGTCGCCTTCCTCTCCGATCACCCGGCGCACGCCGAGGAGGCGACGATCGAGGAGATGGCCCTCCACCGCGGCGACGACGAGCTGGTCAAGGACGGCGAGGGGCGGGTCGTCGGCAACTGGCTGAACTGCGCCAACGGCCACCGCGCCCTCCTGATCCCGGGGGTCGAGAGCGGCTCGATGATGCCCCTCGGCCTCCACGCGCACCCGCCCGCCGGGACCTACGGCGAGTCGTCGCCGGAGTCCTTCGCCGCGGCCAAGGCCGCCGGCGCGGCGCTCTGGGTCGCGCACACCGAGGGCCGCGACGTCGACGAGCTCGCGACCCTCGGCCTCGACGGCATCGAGTTCTACCAGCTCCACGCCAACCTCGATCCGGAGATCCGCGAGGAGGACCTCGGCCTCGACGCCAACGGCTTCCTCGCCGACACGCTGCCCTTCTTCTACCCGGTCGGCGACGACGCGCCGCAGCCGGACCTCGCGTCGGTCGCCTTCGTCGTCCCGAACGAGCCGTCGATCGTCGCCCTCGAGACCCTCGGCCAGGGCCAGCGGCTGACGATCTCGGCCGGCACCGACGCCCACCAGAACGTCGCGTCGACGGTGATCGCCGACGGCGAGCGCGTCGACTCCTACCGACGGATGATGCGGTGGTTCAACAACCGCCTGCGCATCGACGGCGAGCTCAGCGTCGCGTCCGCGAAGGCGGCGCTGACGAGCGGGCGCAACCACATCGTCTTCGAGTCCTTCGGCACGCCGCAGGGCTTCGACCTCTACGCCGCGGCCGGCGAGGCGATCACCGAGATGGGCGCCGAGGTCAGCCTGACCCCGGGGCTGACGATCGAGGCGACGCTCCCCCGCCTCGACCGCCGGTCGCCGCAGTCGACCCGGGCGCCGGCGATCCGCGGCGTGCTCTACCGCGCCGACGGCGACGGTCGCAGCGTCGTCGCCGAGTGGGAGGAGGGGACGCTGAGCCAGGCCATCGACGCGCCCGGGGTCTACCGCGTCGAGGTCCTGCTGACGCCGCACCACCTCGACGTCCACCTCGGCAGCTCGGCGGCGCTCGCCGACCTCGAGAAGCCGTGGATCTACTCCGGGGCGATCTTCGTCCGCGAGTAGGCGCGCCTGGCCGCGACGACAGGAGCGGAGGGAGCGGCAGGGTGACGCGGGCGCGCCCGCGGACCGCAGGAGGCTGCTAGGATGGCCGCGACGGGGGGGCGGCGGATGGACGAGGCGCGCTGGACGTGGGACCTCGAGCCCAATCACTCGATCGACGTCACCGTCGGCGACGCGGGCCTGAGCTACTACGGCGAGGACTGGAACAGCCTGAGCGGCGGCGGCTACTTCGCGGGCTTCCAGAGCTTCGCCGACTTCCGCCGCGACGGGCCGCTCAAGGGGATGCCGCCGGAGGTCGCCGCCGAGGTCCGCCGGGTCGTCGACGTCGCGGAGGGCGGCGGCCTCGACTTCGTGATCGTCGTCGACGGCGAGACCCCCGAGGAGATCCACGCGACCCTCGACGGGCGCACGCTCATGCTCCGGGAGACGGCGACGCTCTTCGCCGGTCCGCTGCCGGACGGCGAGCACCGCGTCGAGGGCGTGCTCCTCTATCCGGGGGACGACGCCCGCGGCCGTCGACGGGCGCGGGTCTTTGAGGAGCGCTTCTGCGTCGACGCGGCGGGCTCGCTGCGGATCACCGAGACGCGCCCGCGCTGGGCCGACTGAGGGCGACGCAGGCTTTGCCGCCGCGCAGGCGGCCGACTCCGCGGCGCTCGGCCTATCCTCGTCGCCCTCGCTGCGCGCGAGAGGAGGCGACGATGGCGTTGAACGCATACCTGCGGCTGCGAGGCACGACGCAGGGAGACATCAAGGGCTCCGTGACCCAAACCGGGCGCGAGGACTCGATTATGGTGATCGCCGTGAGCCACGAGCTCGGGACGGCGATAGATCACCGCGGGCGCCCGACGGGCAAGCGTCAGCACCGGCCGATCGTTCTCACCAAGGAGGTCGATCGGGCGACGCCGATGCTCTACACAGCGCTGGTGAACAACGAGCGCATGGCCTCGTGGCGCCTCGAGTTCTGGCAGCCGAGCCGCTCCGGGCGCGAGGTCCAGCACTACACGATCGACCTCATCGGCGCGCGGCTCATCGACGTGAAGCTCGAGATGCTCGACAACAAGCGGCCGGAGAACATGAGCCTCAAGGAGCGCGAGCACCTCACCTTCACGTACGACAAGATCGCCTGGACGTGGGTCGACGGGGGGATCAGCGCGGAGGACGACTGGGAGGCGCCGAACGCCTGAGGGCCTCGCGTGCGGGCGCGCGCGTGGACGGACGTCGTGGGGGTCTGACGCGGCACCTGGCGCATGTCTCGTGAGATCCCCCGCTTGGCGTCGCAGCGCGCGTGCGGCGACGCGGCCCGCACTCCCTCGAGTGCGCAGGACGCGGGGCGCGAGAACGCAGCGAGCCCCCGCGGTCTCCCGCGAGGGCCCGACGTGCGGCGCGAGGCGGAGCGGCCTAGGAGGCCGCCGAGTTGGCCTCGGCGAGGTTCTTGGCGACGAAGTCCCAGTTGGCGAGCTTGTCGAGGATCGTGCCGATGAAGTTGGGGCGCGCGTTCTGGTAGTCGAGGTAGTAGG
>JAGQIT010000558.1:0-2019 GCA_020431135.1 Myxococcales bacterium
TAGCCGCCGTCGGCGATGAAGGCCTCGAACTCGCCGCAGGTCACCGGCCGCGACGCGAGCGCGAACGCCTCGACGAAGACGCGGTGGCGCGGGCCCTCGTTGTCGAAGGCGAAGCCGCCGCCGTCGTGGCCGATCGTCGCCAGCCCCTCGGCGTGCTCGACCCACGCGAGCGCCGGCGCGGCGCGGCGCGGCGTCGCCCCCTCGCGGTAGGGCGCCTTGAAGAGGCTGGTCCCGAGGACATGCTTGATGTCGGTGAGGAGCAGCTCCTGGTGCTGCTCCTCGTGGTTGAGGCCGACCTCGATGACGAAGGCGAGCTCGTCGGCGATCGGCGCGTCGGCGGCGAGGAGCGCCGCCATCGCCCGATCGACCTGCTCGCGGTACGCATGGACCTCCGCCAGGGTCGGCCGAGTGATCAGCGATCGCCGCGGCCGCGGGTGCCTCGCGCCGACGGCGTCGTAGTACGAGTTGAAGAGGAAGTCGTAGCGCGGATCGACCGGCGCGTACGCCGGATCGCGGCGCAGGACGAAGCGCTCGAAGTACCAGGTCGTATGGGCCAGGTGCCACTTCGTCGGGCTGACGTCGGGCATCGACTGGGCGAGCTGATCGTCGATCGCGAGCGGGCGCGCGAGGTCGACGCTTCGCCCGCGGATCCGCCGGTAGCGCTCCACTAGAGGTGGCACGCCGCGACCATAGGGATCGCCCCTGCGAGCGTCAAACGCCGCGACGCTGGCCGGCGTGAGAGTTGTCAGGCGGACTACACCGACGGCAGACGTTCGCGTGAAACATGTGTCACAGCGACGCGACAATCAGCCGAGCAGCCGGCCGAGGAGCGCGACGACGGCGGTCTCGACCCGCAGCGTCCGCGGGCCCAAGCTGACGACCTCGCAGCCGCCGTCGCGCCAGGCCGCGACCTCCTCGGGGATGAACCCGCCCTCGGGGCCGACCACCAAGATCACCGGCGCGGCGCCGAGTTCTCGCGGCCAGCAAAGCTCCGCCTCGGCGTCCGCCAGCACGGCGCGCCCGCCCGCGCGCAGCTCCGGCCAGCGCTCGCGGCGAAAGGCGGCGAGGCGCGGCCAGGCCTCGAAGATCGGCAGCGCGGTGTCACGGGCCTGCTCGAGGCCGAGCAGGAGGTCGTCGCGGAGCGCCTCCGGGCGCAGCGCCTTCGACGTCCAATAGGAACGCTCGACCCGCTTGGCCCCGATCGCGACGAAGCGCTTGACCCCCATCGCCGTCGCCTGCTGCAGGACCTTGCGCAGCGTCGGCGGCCGCGGGAGCGCGAAGACGAGGGTCACCGGCACGGGATCCGGCGGTCGCTGGTCGAAGGTGACCTCGATCTCGAGCGCGTCGTCGGTGAGCGTGAGGATCCTTCCGCTGCCGACGGGCCCGTCGACGCGCCCGACTCGGAGCGTGTCGCCGACGTCCGCGCGGACGATTTCACGGACATGGCGGAGGCGCCGGCCGGCGACCCGCGCCCGCCCCTCTGCGATGAAGTCGTCGCCGTCGAGGAGGAGGAGGTTCACGGCCCGCGAGGGTACCAGCGCCCTCCCCTCACGGCCTCCGCGTCGACAGGGCCGCGAACGCAGCGAGGCCCCGAGGCGCTGACACGCCGCGGGGCCCCGCTCCGCGCCCGCGGAGGCTACGAGCTCTTGACCACGGCCGGGACCCCCGACTGCGGCGTCGACCGGTACTCGTTGAGGCGGTACTGGATCTTCCGCGGCGAGATCCCGAGGATCTTGGCCGCCTTGCTCGTGCTCCCGCCGACGTGCTCGAGGGTGCGGAGGATCGCGTAGCGCTCGAGCTCACGGAGCGACGCCCCGGGGATCGTCGGCATCTGCTCGTCGGCCTGGGCCCGCGACATCAGCTCGCGCGGGAGATCGCGGGGCTCGAGCTCCGTCGTCCGCGCGAGGACGACGGCGCGCTCGATGCAGTTCTCGAGCTGGCGGATGTTCCCCGGCCAGTCGAAGTTGAGGAGCACCCCGAGGGCGCGCTCGTTGAAGCCGCTGATCTTCTTGTTCGACG
>JAGQIT010000558.1:2083-2716 GCA_020431135.1 Myxococcales bacterium
GTGCGCAGGGTGACGACGTTGAGCCGGTAGTACAGGTCCTCGCGGAACTTGCCCTCCTTGACCATGCGCTCGAGGTCGCTGTTGCTCGCGGTGATCACCCGCGCGTCGCAGCTCCGACGCTCCGTGCCGCCGACCGGCGTATAGGCGCGCTCCTGCAGGAAGTGGAGGAGCTTCGCCTGGAGGCTCATCGGCAGCTCGGCGATCTCGTCGAGGAAGAGGGTCCCGCCGTCGGCGTCGGCGAGGCGTCCGTCGTGGACCTCGCCGTCCTCGACGTAGCCGAAGAGGTCGCGCTCGAGCGCCTCCTCCTCGACCGCGCCGCACTTGACGACGACGAACCTGCGATCGCTGCGCGGGCTCCACTGGTGGAGGAGGCGGGCGGTGAAGCTCTTGCCCGTGCCGGTGTGCCCGAGGATGAGCACGGCGACCGGCGAGGACGCGACCTGGCGCACGAGGTCGAGGAGCTCGCGGAAGGGCTTGCTCTGGCCGACGACGCCCGCCTCGGGCTGCTCGTCGCGCTCACGCAGGGCGTCGCGCAGGGCGTTGGCCTCGCGCTGGAGGTTGCGGTGCCTGAGAACGCGCTCGAGGACCATCTCGAGCTGCGGGAAGTGGACCGGCTTCGACAGGTAGTCGTCG
>JAGQIT010000559.1 GCA_020431135.1 Myxococcales bacterium
GCGGTGATCGCCGGCGCCGGCGGGCTCGAGCCTTCGGCGCTCGCGGGCGTCGCCCCGCCGCTCGCCGCGATCTACAACCTCGCCGCCGAGCCCTCGGTGCTCTGGCTCTCCGGCCTCCTGGCGGTCGCCCTCGTCGCCGGGGCGACGCCGTGGGCGATCCGCGCCTGGCGTGCGCTCGGCCGCAGCGATCGCGAGGTCAGCCTGCGCAAGGTCCACACCGGCGAGATCCCGCGCGTCGGCGGCTTCGTCGTCATGCTCGGCTTCGGCCTGGTGATGCTCCTCGGCCTCGCCGGGACGACGGACCTGTCGGCGACCCACGAGCTCTTCTCGCGCTCGCCGCTGACGGGGGTCCTGGTCGGCGCGCTGATCTGCGGCCTCACGGGCCTCTACGACGACCTCGTCGGCATGCGGGCGCGCTACAAGCTGCTCCTCCAGCTCGCGGCCGCGGCCGCGGCGGTCGCCCTCGGCCTCGAGTGGCCGGCCCTCACCGCGCTCCTCGGCGGCGCGACCTGGGCGCTCTGGCTCGGCCGCCTCGTCACCGCCGGCTTCCTCGTCGCCGGCGTCAACGCGATCAACCTGATGGACGGCCTCGACGGCCTCGCGGGCGGGATCACGGGGATCGGCCTGACGGTGGTCCTCGCCTCGGCGATCCACCACGGCGCCCCTGAGATCGCCCTCGGCTGGATCGCCGCCGCGGCCCTCGGCGCCGTCGTCGGCTTCCTCGTCCACAACCGCCACCCGGCCCGCGTCTTCATGGGCGACGCGGGGGCCTATTTCCTCGGCTTCCTCCTCAGCGGCCTCCTGCTCTTCGTCCACCCGCTGCGCGAGCGGGTGCCGATCATCACCCTGTCGATCCCGCTGATGGTCCTCGCCCTGCCGCTCTTCGACATGGGCCTGGCGATCGTCCGCCGCGGGCTGCGCGGGCAGCCGATCTTCTCCGGCGACTGCGACCACATCCACCACCGCCTCCTCGCCCGCGGCCTGCCGCACGCCAAGGTCGTCCTCGTCCTCTGGCTGTCGGCCGGGCTCTACGCGCTCCTCGCCTACCTCAACGTCATCGGCGTCGGCGGCTGGTGGACCCTCGGCGGAACGATCGTCGCCACGCTGATCGTCGGCGTCCTCCTCGGCTACCACAACCTCCTGCGCCGGCTGCCGGCGTTCACGGGCGAGCGCCTCCTCGGCCTCCGCGACCGCCGGCGCGAGATGATGGAGATCCTCGCGGCGATCGACTCCCTCGGCGACGGCGCGGACGACCGCGACCTCGAGCGCTGGCGCCGGCTCGGCCCGCCGATCACGCCGATCCTCGCGCGCCTCGGCGTCCCTGGCTTTGAGGTCAGGCGCGAGGGCAAGACCCTGGTCCGCGGCGGCAGCGACGACGGCACCTGGGGCTGGCTCAGCCTGCCGCTCCCCGGCTCCGGCGGCGCCGAGCTCCGCCTCGCCCTCGCCGCCCGCCTCCCGGACCTCCAGCAGGAGCAGCTCATGCTCATCGAGCGCGTCGTCAGCCTGATGGCCGGGACCTCCATCGCCGCTCGTCAGCACCGCCAAGCGGCCGCTGAGGGCGGCGCGGCCGTCGAGGGCGACGCACGCGGGGCCTGAGTGCCCGCCGGTGCTGCGCGCGGATCCGCCCATTCTGTAGTAGAACCAAGGCCATGAGCATCAAAGGCAAGAAGATCTGCGTCATCGGCACCTTCGACAGCCAGCCCCGCGACGAGATCGAGTTCGGGCTCTACGACATCGGCGCCGACGTGGTCCCGAAGATCAGCAAGGGCGTCGACTTCGTCATCGCCGGGCGCGACCCGGGGAAGCGGGCAGATGAGGCGCGGGCGCTCGGGATCCCGATCCTCGGCGAGAAGGACGTCGGACCGCTCTTCGAGGGCGTGTCACCGGACGCGCTGATCGCCCGCTGAGGCGGCTGGGCTGACGCGACGGGACGACCTCGGCGGCGGTGAGGAGGGCGCCGCCGCGGTCTTCGGCCCTCATAGCTCCGATGAGGTGCGCGCGTGCGCAGGACCTCGCCGCGGGGCGTGAGTTCGTCGGCTGCTCCTCAGCGCGCCACAGCGCGGCGCGGCCGCCTAGCGCCGCCCCTCCTCGAGGATGTGTCGCGGCACGGGCCGCACGTCCCAGACGAGGCCGAGGGCCGCGAGGCCGCGGATCACGGCGTAGCTCAGGTCGGGCTCGCCCGGGAAGAAGCCGTTGCGGGCGGCGCTCGGGCAGCGGTGGTGGTTGTTGTGCCAACCTTCCCCAAGGGCCAGGATCCCGAGGAGGAGGGAGTTGCGGCTGTCGTCGTCCGTCGCGTAGCGGCGGGTGCCGAAGACGTGCGCGAGCGAGTTGATGGCGAAGGTCGCGTGCCAGACGAGCACCGTGCGGACGAGGAAGCCGTAGACGAAGAACTGCAGGGCACGCGGGCCGCCCTCGGGGTCGAGGGCGCCGACGAGGCCGCCGAGCGCCGCGCACCCGAGGCCCCAGAGAAGCGCCGGGACGTAGTAGATCCGGTCGAGGAGCACCAGCTCTGGGAAGCGGGCGAGGTCGGCGACGAGGCCGTGGCCGAGGGCGTGGACGCGAGGGCTGTCGAGCCACGAGAAGTGGGCGTGCCAGAAGCCGTGGCGCGGCGAGTGGAAGTCGTCGTCGCGGTCCGAGCGGCGGTGGTGATGGCGGTGGACCGCGGCCCACCACAGGACGCCGCGCTGCAGGGTGCTGATCGCCAGGAGCGCGAGCACGAGCTGGAACCACCGGCTGGTCTTGAACGCCAGGTGGGCGAAGTAGCGGTGGTAGCCGACGGTCACGCCGAGCATGCTGAGCACGTAGCCGACGCCGGCCACGAGCAGCGCCCAGCGGTCGAAGGGGACGACGAGCACGCCGACCAGCGCGAGCGCGTGGACCGTCAGGCGGATCGTCCGGATCAGCGCGATTTTTCTGGCGACTCGCATGCCCTCCGCCCCTCGAGAGGGTCGAAGCTCGCACACTCTGACTCGCCGATGTAGCTCTCCGACGGGGGACGCCAGCCCTCTGCGCCGCGCGGCCGCGCGCGGAGGAGCCGCGCCAGTGCGCCCTCGCGCCGACTGGTTCGTGCTATCTCCGCGGACATGACCGGGGAGACGAAGGGGAGCGGACCCATCGACGGAGCGACGATCCGCCGGGCGACCCGCGGTGATCTCGAGGCGATCGTCGCCATGCTCGCGGACGATCCGCTCGGGGTCGAGCGCGAGGACCACCGCCTGCCGCTGCCGGCCGCCTACGTCGACGCCTTCGCGGAGATCGACGCGGACCCGCGCCAGCACCTCATGGTCGCCGCCGACGGCGACGCGGTTCTCGGCGTTCTCCAGCTGACGATCATCCCCTACCTGACCTATCGCGGGCGCCGGCGGGCGCTGGTCGAGGGCGTACGGATCGCCAAGGCTGCCCGCGGTCGCGGCCTCGGCCGCCGCCTCCTCGAGTGGGCGATCGCGGCGGCGCAGCGCGAGGGCTGCCACCTGATCCAGCTGACGACGGACAAGCGCCGGCCGGAGGCGCTCGAGTTCTACCGGGCGCTCGGCTTCGCCGCCTCGCACGAGGGGATGAAGCTCCACTTCGGGGCATAGCGGGCGGCGAGCGAGGGGCGCGCGCCGGTAGACGCTCAGCGCGGCAGCGGCCGCGCGAGGACCACGCGGAAGCCGATCGCCCCGCCGCGGAGGTCGAGCGGGTAGGTGTCGACGTTGGCGATCGCGAGGGCGTCGAGGCGCCCGCTCCACGAGCCGCCGCGCATCTTCCTCGCGGCGGGGTCGCGGTCGGAGGCGGTCGCTGTCCACTCCCAGACGTTGCCGGTCATGTCGAAGAGGCCGAGGGCGTTGGCGGCGTAGCGGCCGACCTCGGCGGTGCCGAGGCCGACGCCGTCGT
>JAGQIT010000039.1 GCA_020431135.1 Myxococcales bacterium
CGAGGGCGCATCGCTCGACGTCAGATAGAGCCTCGAGCCATTTCGCGGCGATGACTCATCTGGCATCTGGGGCGCTGCGCACGCTTCCACAAGACGAATCTCCCAACGACGCGCTGTGCACACAACCCGTAGCGCCAACTTCACACCGAGATTCATCGCGCCCACCAGACCGAGGACGACCGCTGACCGGTCATGACTTCGCTACCGCCGGGGGTCCCTCCTGTTGACCGCGGGGGCGATGCATTCAACGGCGGCGAAGAGGGCGCTCGACGTCAGCGATGGACGCAGAATTTGGGGCTCCCGCCGATCATCGAGCAAACCTCAGCACATGCGCATACTTTGCGCATTCGCGTGCGCGGAATCGCTCTCAATTGTTCCTGGATTCCGAGGCTGAGAAAACAAGAACTGACCACTGGTCAAAAAACAAGCCGGATGAGTATTTAATCATTTCAGACCGTATAATCTGTGTTGAAACGTGGGCAAATACCCACCCATTTTTGCCGATCCAACGGGGAGCGATCTCGAGCCACCGTCTAGGCGGGAATACCGCACGCGCGCTGGCCGCATCAAACGAATGTGGCGTGATCTCCGCATTCGTCCCAGCGAGTGGGCGCCAGTTCTCATCGAGGTGACCTCGCACCACCCGCGCCTTCCGACCGAGCTGCGCCAACGCCACCTCGAGGAAGGACGCCCGCCGCTCGCGCGGCTCCACCATCGTCAGCTCGACATCCATCAGCGCCGCGATCACCAGACCGGGGAGACCCGCGCCGGAGCCGACGTCCAACCAACGACTGCCGCCCCCGAGACCGACCTGCCGCGCCAACGCGACGACCATCAGCGCCTCGGTCACATGGGGCGCGAGCTCCTCCGGACTCTTCGCCGCCGTTAGGTTCATCACCCGCCCGTAGCGCAGCCACAGGGAGGCCAGTTTCTCGAGGCGCGTCCACGCCTCTGCATCGAGTTCCACGGACCAATCGAGCCCATCAAGGCGCGGTGCGAGCACCGCCTCCAGCGAAGATCTACGCGTCATCACACCCTAACCTTCGTTGCCAAGCGCACTTCGGCGCAGTCTACTGCAGCGGTGCCGACCGGGCTGGAATCACGGATCGCAGCTCGTCTCGCGGAGTTGGACGTCGCCGGGCTGAGCCGCCGTTCGCCGCACATAACCCTGCGCCGCGGCTGCCACTACGCACTCGACGGGCGCCCGGTCGTCGGCTTCTGCAGCAATGACTATCTGGGCCTCGCCGACGAGGAGCTCAGCGCGGAGGAGGACGACGCTCCAGCGACCACGGCCGCGGGGGCCGGCGCTTCGCGCCTGATCTGCGGCGACCTCGAGGAGCTACGCGACCTCGAAGCGGAGCTCGCCGCCTTGGCCGGCACCGAAGCAGCGCTCCTCTTCCCGTCGGGGTTTCAGGCGAACGTCGGCGTCCCCGGGGCGCTCCTCGAGCGCGGCGACCTCGTGTTCAGCGACCGCCTCAACCACGCGAGCATGATCGACGGCCTCCGCTTGAGTCGCGCCGAGATCGCCCTCCTCGAGCACGGCGCGGCGCCCCCCGCCTCACCGCGCTGCAACGCAGCCGGCGTCACGTGGTGGTTCACCGAGTCGATCTTCTCGATGGAGGGCGACCGCGTCGACGTCGAGGCCGCGCGGCGACACGTCCAACGCGGAGGCGCCCTCTACCTCGACGAGGCGCACTCCTTCGGGCTCTTCCGCGGCGGCTCGACCCTATCTTGCGAGTACGGCCTGCGCCCAGACGTCCTCATCGGGACGCTCGGCAAGGCGGCCGGCTGCGCGGGGGCCTTCGTCGCCACGTCCGCGACGATCGCTCGCTTCCTCCGCTCACGCGCGCGCTCGTTCGTGTTCAGCACCGGGGTCTCGCCGCTCCTCGCTCGGCGGCTCCGCGCCCAGATCGCGGCCCTCGCTGGCGAACTCGGCGACTCACGACGGGCCGCCCTGTGGAGAAACGTCCGCCATTTCGCGCTCCTCGTCGGCGTCGAAGAGAGCCGCGCACAGTCGCCGATCTTCCCGCTCCTCGTCGGCGACAACCTCCAGGCGGTGGCCATCGCGGAGGCGCTCCTCGACCGCGGCTGGCACGTCCAGGCGATCCGCCCGCCGACCGTCCCAGCCGGCAGCGCTCGTCTGCGGCTCACCCTCTCGGCGCTCCACACCGCGTCGGAGATCGAGGCGCTCGCGGCGGATCTCCGCACCGTCTTCTCGACATACGGGCTCGACTTGGCGAGCGCGACGAGACTCGGCTCCTGATAGCACCGCTCTCCGCGGCTATCCCTCGCCGCGCCCAGATCGTCCCGAACGACCGCTACTTGCCGATGCAGAAGCGGCTGAAGATCCGACCGAGCACGTCCTCGCCGAGCGCGCCGAGGGCAGAGCGTCCGCTGATCTCGGCGAGGCGACGCTCGGCGATCGCCAGCTCGAACGCGATCAGCTCGAGCGGCTCACCGCCGCGGAGCTGCGTCATCGCCGAATTCAACGCAGCGTTCGCCTCCGCGACGCGATCCCGGTGACGCGCGAGGCCGATCCATGGCTCCTGTCGATCGCCGCCGCTCCACTCGCGTAGGCGCCGGCGAAGCGCGTCGAGACCCTCTCCGGTCGCGACGCTGACGCCGAGCCACGCGGCGCGCCGAGCCCCGAGATCGCGCTTGTTCTCCACGAAGAAGACCTCGCCGGCCTGCGCGCGCTCCGGCTCGTCTTCCGCGTCCGCCGCCTCGACCCAGAGGATGAGATCGCCGCCGCCGATCTGCTCGCGACTGCGCTCGATCCCCGCGTCCTCGACCGCGTCGCCGGCGACGCCGCGAAGACCCGCGGTGTCGATAAGCGTGACCTCGACACCGCCGAGATCGAGGCCCGCCTCGACGTAGTCGCGGGTCGTCCCCGGCTGAGCGGCGACGATCGCCCGCGCCGTCCCGAGCAGCGCGTTGAACAGGGAGCTCTTGCCGGCGTTCGGCGGCCCGGCGAGCACGACCCGCGCGCGCTCACGGGCTCGGCGACCCGCCTCGAAGCGCCCGAGCCAACCCGCCAGCGTCCGCTCGTGGTCGGCGAGCTCGTCGGCCCAGCGCCGCTCGTCGCCAGCGCCGACATCCTCGACGAAGTCGAGGTTCGCCTCGACCTCGGTGCGCAGCTCGGCGACGGCGCTCGCGATCCCCTCGACCTCGTCCGCGAGTTCTCCGGCGATCAGGCGCCTCGCCTGCTCAACCGCCGCGCGCGTCTGCGCCGAGACCAGCGCCGCGATCCCCTCGGCCTGGTCGAGGCTCAGCCGACCATTATCGAACGCCCGCCGCGAGAACTCGCCGGGACCCGCCGCGCGAGCGCCGGCGCGGAGGAGCGCGTCGACGATCTCCTGGACGTTGCGGGCGCCGCCGTGGACGTGGAGCTCGACGACATCCTCGCCGGTGAACGAGCGCGGCGCCGGCATCTGAACGACCAGCGCATCCTCGATCGTCCCGCCCTCGAGCGCCAACCGCCGCCTACCGAGGTAGCGCGGCGGTGGCAATTTCTCCCCGACCTTCGAGCGCGCGATCGCCAGGGCCTGCGGCCCGCTCAGACGGATGATCGCGACGCCGCCGTCGGTGCTCCCGGTGGCGACGCCGACGATCGTCGCCCCAGCCTGCGGGCTCACGCCTGGGCTTGCTTGGAGCTGCGGCCGCGCTCGGGGAAGACGACCACGTGGCGGTAGCGGCCCTCGCCCTCGGACTCGGTGCGGACGCCGTCGATCTCAGTCAGGGTCATGTGAACGACCCGGCGCTCCATCGCCGACATCGGCTCGAAGTGGTAGGGCTTGCCGGTGTCGAGAACGCGGGCGCCGATCCCCTGGGCGAGCTCGCGGAGCGCCTTCTCGCGGCGGACGCGGTAGCCGCCCACGTCGAGGGTGATCCGCATGCGCTCGAAACCCTCCGCCTGGAGCACCCGCAGGGTCAGGTACTGGAGGGCGTCGAGGGTCGCCCCGTGGCGACCGATGAGCAGGCCGCCGTCGTCGTCGCTGGTGTTGAGGTCGCAGTGGAGCCCGTCCTCTTCGATGTCGATGTCGACCTCGACCTCGACGCCGAGGAGGCCGAGCACCGACTCGAGGAAGACGCGGACCACCGGGACGGCCTTGGCGAAGCGCTCATCGGCGCTGGCTCGCGGGCCCTGCTTCTCCTTGGGATCGCTCATGCTGCTACGTACCTTCCGAAATTCAAGCTGCGAAAGCTAGGCCTCACTTGGCCTTGGCGACGGCCGTCTTCCCCGGGCGGGTCTGGATGATGGTCTGGACCAGCGAGAGGAGGATGTTGGCGAAGATGTAGACGCCGAGCCCCGACGGCAGGAAGAGCATCATCACCGTGAAGATGATGGGCATGGCGAACATCATCATCTTCGCCTGCTGGTTGTCGCCGGTCGGCGTCGGCTGCAGCTTCGTCTGCAGGAACATCAGACCGCCGATGCCCAGGGGCAGGATGAAGTAGGGGTCCTGCTGGGTGAGGTCGGGGAGCCAGAGGAAGGGCACGCGGAAGAGCTCGACCGCGGTCGCCAGCATCGCGTAGAGGGCGATCCAGATCGGCAGCTGGACGAACATCGGCAGACAGCCGGCGAGCGGGTTGACGCCGGAGCGGGCGAAGAGCGCCTGCATCTCCTGGGCCTGCCGCTGGCGGTCGTCGGCGTACTTCTTCTTGATGTTCTCGATCTCCGGCTGGATCTCCTTCATCCGCTTCATCGAGCCCATCTGCTTGAGGGTCAGCGGCAGCGTGACGCCCTTGATGACGACGGTGAGGAGGAGGATCGCGACGCCCCAGATCCCCGTCAGCTCGTGGAAGAAGCGGAGGAGGCGGAGCATCAGCTTGCCGAGGAACGAGCTCAGGCCGCCGAACCAGCCCCAGTCGATCGCGTCCTCGAGGTTGACGCCGCCGACGACGCTGTGGCTGCGCAGGCGCTCGAGCTCCTTGGTGCCGAAGTAGAGGCCGAACTCGTAGCCGCGGGTCTCGCCCGGGCTGAGGCTCAGGCCCTTGGCGTAGAGCTCGGCGACGAGGGCGTCCTGCGTCTCGTTCGTCGTGATCTCGCAGCGCTGGGCGACCTCGCTCGGGATCACGCCCCAGAGGAAGTACTTCGTGTCGAGGCCGATCCAGCTGACCGCGCCGCGGATGACCTCCGGGCTCTCCTCGACGTCGTCGAGGTCGAAGTCCTCGACGTCCTCGGTGGTCGCGCACAGGCCCCGGTGGACGTTGTACTGGCTCTTCTCGGTGCCCTCGCCGAGGCGCGAGGTCAGCATCAGGCGGTGCTCCTGCGGCTGACCGCTCTTGTTTGTCACCTTGACGGTGAAGCGCCCCTCGTAGTCGTCGAGGAGAACGAGCGAGGTGTTGATCTCGACGTTGGCGTCGACGTGGCGGAGGTTCCACGTCCGCTTGTCGCCGGTCTCGATGACCTCCCACGCGGCGTTGCGCGGGATCTTGAAGTCGGTCTTCTTCGGGTCGAAGCCGACCTGCAGGGTCGCCTCGCCGCCGAGCTCGAGGAAGTCGAGGCCGTGGCCGTCGGTCTGGAACTGCGGGTTGAGGAGCTCCGCCGCCTTGACGATGCCGCTGACGTTCGTCACGTCGAGGGCGATAAGATCGCTCTCGAGGCGACCGCTGACGATCTTCGCGGCGTCGACCGGAGCCGCCGGCTCCTCCTCTTGCGAGGCGCGCGAGCTCTCCTCATCGCGCTCGTCGCCGACGCGCTGCTGCGGGACGTCGGCCTCCGCGCCTTCCGGCGGCGGCGGCATGATGAAGGTCGACCACGTGATCCAGATCAGGACACAGATGACGATCGCCAAGAGGGTGCGGCGGGAGTTATCCACGGTTCAGCCGTTCTCCGAGTGGCAGGCAGAATGAGCGAGGGCCGGCGGATCCGCCCCTTCCGGGAGGGGTGGTAGATCAACGCCGCCCGATTGCCAAGGGTGGCAGCGGCCGAGCCGCTTGAGCGTGAGCCAGGTGCCACGCAAAAACCCGTGGTGCTCGTAGCACGCACAGGCGTAGGCGGAGCAGCTCGGGTAGAAGCGACAGGCGGGGCCGAGGAGAGGGGAGATGAGGCGCTGGTAGACGCGGATCGCCGCGATCGCCAACCATCTCATCGCCGACCTCCGGACCTCAGCCGCAGGCTGAGCGCGTCGAACTCCGCGAGCACGTCCGAATAATGGATCGCCGGGGCCCCCCGTTTGGCAATCCAAACGAGGTCGAGACCCGGCGCAAAGTCACGGCGCTGACGGCGAAACCCCTCGCGGACGAGCCGCTTGATCCGGTTCCGAGTCACCGCCTTGCCGATCTTTCGGGTCACAGTGATGCCGAGGCGCGTCGGCGGGGCCTCCGCCTCGTCCTTGCCCCGCCGACGACGTCGCACGAAGACCAGGAAGTGGCGGAGATGAATCTTCTTGCCCTGACCCTGGACAACGAGAAACTCCCGGCGCTTCTTCAGGCGGAGGAACGCCGGGAAGCCCTCGGGTCTCATTTGCCGCCGGTCGTCACCGTGAGGCGTTTGCGACCGCGACGGCGGCGGCGGTTGATCACCTTGCGACCGTTCTTCGTCGACATGCGGGCGCGGAAGCCGTGGGTGCGGGCGCGGCTGAGGTTGTGGGGCTGGTAGGTGCGCTTCATCGCTCGATCCTCTATCGCTCTTGAGGACGCGCGCCTGCGACCGAAGCGCGGCCGCGCGACCCCCGAAAAATGGCTGGGATCGATACCAGCCGGGGAGATCCCTGTCAACGCCGTGACCTCGGCCCTGACGGCCGTTGACGGCGAATTCCGCGACCCCCCAACCGATCTCACAGCGATGCGCGGTGGTGATCTCCGGGGGATCTCCCCTGCGCGGCAATTCGTCCGTTCACGGCGTTTCGCGGGATCGCCGCGCTCCGCGCCACCGGGATCCGGGGCAGCACCGCAAACCCGCTTGGCAAGCGGGTCCCAGCGATCGACCCGGCGCAAGCCCGCTTCTCATACCGGCAAGCGGGCCGCTGGCGCCGAGGCCCGCTTGGGACGCGGATCTGGGGCTTCTTCGCGCATCGCGCAAACGAGCCAGCGCACATTGCGCGCAGAAATTTTCGGAAAAATTCAATGATCACAGCGAGTTAAAAATTCCGCCGGCGTCTGCCTTGCCGGGCGAGAGCGACCTTGAGTAGAACCCTTGACCCCGGCGGGCGACCCCTCGGTCGCCAAGCTCCCCAAGCCCCCAACCTGTCACCCACAAACACTTCACAGCCCGCGTCCAGACTCTTCGCAGGCTGTGGATAGGACTCCTTTCGTCCGAAGTTTTGTGCGTGATCTCAAGGGCTTAGGAGTACCCACAGACGCCGACTAACCTGTGGATGGAGGGTCATGAGCGACATTTGGAGTGAGGCACTAGAGGGACTCGAGCCGCGCCTTGGCGCGCAGACGTTCGATCTATGGCTCCGGCCCATCGCCCTCCGGAAGGTCGAGGAGGACCGCCTCCACCTGACCGCGCCGAACCGCTTCATGAAGGAGTGGTTCGAGAACCACTACCTCGGGGTGGTGCTCGACGAGATCCGCGCGCGCACGGAGCGCTCCTTTCGGGTTGAGATCGAGGTCCTCCCGGAGGCGGCTCAGGCGCATACCACGCGAAAGGCGCATTCCGAGCCCGAGCCCAACCCCCTGGCCTCACCGGGCCTCGCGGTCTTGCCCGCCCATACCGCGGAGGAGGTCGAACCGATGGCCTCCGCGGCCAAACTCCCCGCGCCGGAGCTGTCTCCGACCGCCATCCCGGTCGTCGTGGTCGCGCCGCCCCGCGCGGAGGCGCCGAAGCTCTCCCCCCGCTACCGCTTCGAGAGCTTCATCCACGGCGCCTCGAACGAGCTCGCCGCCTCCGCCGCCTGGGCCGCAGCAGAGCAGCCCGGCAAGCGCTTCAACCCGCTCTTCATCTACGGCGGCGTCGGCCTCGGCAAGACCCACCTCCTCCACGCCATCGGTCACCACATCTACGAGCGCAGCCCCGACCAACGGATCGTCCTCCAGAGCGCCGAGCGCTTCATGAACGAGTTCATCTCCGCGGTCCGCTCGAACTCCTTCGACGAGTTCCGCCGGCGCTACCGCGAGGACTGCGACGTCCTCCTGATCGACGACATCCAATTCATCGCCGGCCGCGACCGGACGATGGACGAGTTCTTCCACGTCTTCAACGCCCTCTACGAGGCGGGCAAGCAGATCGTCGTCACCGCCGATCGTGTCCCCGGCGACATGCAGGGGATGGAGGAGCGCCTCACCTCGCGGCTCAACTGGGGGCTCGTCGCCGACGTCAAGGCGCCCGACCTCGAGACCCGCGTCGCGATCCTCCGCCAGAAGGCCGAGCGGGAGGGCATCGACATCGCCGACGACGTCACCCTCCACGTCGCCAGCCTGATCCGCTCGAACGTCCGCGAGCTCGAGGGCGCCCTCGTCCGCGTCTCGACCTTCGCCGCGCTCAAGGGCGCCGAGATCACCGCTGACTTCGCGACCTCAGTGCTCGGCGACCAGGTCACCGCCGAGGCGCCGCCGCCGCTGACGATCGAGACCATCCAGAAGACCGTCGCCAACCACTTCTCGGTGCGGATCGCCGACCTCAAGGGGCCGCGCCGCCACAAGGGCATCGCCCGCCCGCGGATGATCGCGATGTACCTGTCGCGCGAGCTGACGTCGGCGTCCTTTCCGGAGATCGGCATGCGCTTCGGCGGCAAGGACCACTCGACGGTGATCAACGCCTGCAAGCGGATCGGCGCCCTCCAGGCGCAGGAGCCCGAGCTCGCGGCGAACGTCAAGTCGCTGCGCCGTCAGCTCCACGCGCAGCACCCCGAGCTGACCTAAGGCCCCGCTCGCGCGGCCGATCGACCGGCCGCGAACCACCGCTGCGAGCCGCCCGCTCGCAACACGAAGCGACGCCCGCGATCCGCGGCGCGTCGCTTCGTCGCGACGCGACTCACAGCGGCATCCCCCCTTCATGTGAACTAGCGCGGCGACCCGCTCCCGGGTCGCTGTGCAGGCTCCGTGATCTGGCTCGCGTCGCCGCGACCACGTGAACCGCCGGACCTCGCGAAGGACCTCCGGCGCGCCCGCGCCGACGCGTCACCGAGCTATCAACAGGCCCTGTGAGGCGTTCCCTGGTGATAACCTGCGAAGCGCTGATCCCGAGGATCCAGTGTGGGTAAACCCCGGCCGCATCCACACCACTCCCCATCGTCAACTGCGAAAAAAACCGATGGATTTCGCGCGGATCTGCGGCACTATCCCCACCTCACAGGCAGATCACGATCACGAAATTTAATTAAGAAATTTTAAAGAAATTGATCTGTCCTTAAAGACAACAGCGTCTGCACTCGCGACACCCCCTGCACCCGCAGCTCCACACGCCACGTACGAGGCCTCGATGAACTTCGAGATCGAACAACCCAAGCTCCTCTCCGCCCTCGCCCTCGCGCAGACGGTCGCCGACAAGCGCAGCACGATGCCGGTCCTGGCGAACGTCCTGCTCCGCGCGACCAAGGAGAACAAGGTCGTCTGCGCAGCCACCGACATGATGATCGCCCTGACCGAGAGCATCGACGCGACGGTCGCGGAGCCTGGGGTCCTGACCCTCGACGTCCGCCACCTCCACTCGGTGATCCGGACGCTGCCCAACAAGCCGATCCGCGTGCAGGCGCTCGACAACCACTGGGCGCAGCTCACCGTCGGGCGCAGCGAGTTCAAGTTCATGGGGATGCCGCCGACGGACTTCCCGGAGCTCCCGGACCCGAAGGGCCTCGAGTTCACCAAGGTGATGGGTCACGCCTTCGCGGACATGATCCAGAAGACGCAGTTCAGCGTGTCGACCGACGAGGCCCGGGTGAACCTCAACGGCGTCCTCTTCGAGTGCGACGGCGAGCAGGCGACGATGGTCTCCACCGACGGCCACCGCCTCACCAAGTACAGCGCGCCGCTGACCGGGCCGAAGCTGCCCAAGGGGATCATCATCCCGCGCAAGGGCGTGCTCGAGCTGCGCAAGGTGCTCGACCGCGTCGACGGCGAGGTCGAGTTCGCGGTCGACGCGCAGCACATCTTCCTCCAGACCGACAACCTGCTGCTCTCGGTCAAGCTCAACAACGTCACCTTCCCGCCCTACCAGCAGGTCATCCCGAGCCAGCACAAGCGCCGGGTGACGGCGCTGCGCGAGGAGCTGGTCGACGTTCTCCGACGGGCTGAGGTCATGGCGCCGGAGAAGACCTCGACCGTCCGCGTCGAGCTCAAGGACCACCGCCTGACGCTGACCGCCGACAACCCCGATCGCGGCGTCGCTCGCCAGGAGATCGAGATCGAGTACGACGGCGAGGCGCTGACCGCCGGCTTCAACGCCCGCTACCTGATCGAGGTCCTCGAGGCGATCGCCACGGACAAGGTCCACCTCGACTTCCAGGGGGAGCTCGACCCCTGCGTCGTCCGCCCGGTGGACGGCCCGGACTTCCTCGGCGTCGTCATGCCGATGCGGATCTGAGCAGCGGGACACCCGCCCAGCCGTGGAGATTCAGCACCTCAGCGTCCGCGACTTTCGCAACTTCGCGGAGGGCGAGCTCGACCTCGGACAGCGCTTCACTGTTCTGTTCGGCGAGAACGGGGCGGGCAAGACGAACCTCGTCGAGGCCCTCTATCTGGTCAGCACGCTGCGCTCCTTCCGCGTCAGCGAGCTCGGGCCGCTGATCCGCCAAGGCGCTCCTTCGGCCCATGTCGAGCTTCGTGGCCACGACCCCGCCCTGGATCTCAGCACGCGCCTCGGCGTGAACCTGGTGCGGTCTGGGCGCTCTGTCCGGCGCGCCGCGGTCGCGGACGGCAAGACGATACGACCCGCTTCGGAGTTCTACGGGCGCGCGCGCGCGATCCTCTTCACCCCCGAGGACCTCGGGATTCTCCGCGGCTCACCCGGGGGTCGGCGGAATTTCCTCGACCGCGTTCTCTTCGCCCGTGAGCGCGCGCACATCTCCGACGTCCAGCGCTACGAGAAGACCCTGCGCTCGCGCAACCATGTGCTGCGCAAGGAGCCCAACCCGACGACCCGCGACAACCTCCTCGACGCCTATGAGGTCGCCCTCGCGGAATTCGGGGCGCGGATCTGGAGTCGCCGGGAGGTCCTCGTGGAGGCGCTCCGCGCCAGCTTCGTCGCGGTCTTCGACCAGATCCACGGCGCCGGGTTGACCGCGGCCGTGCACTACCGCGGGAAGCTCGGCGAGGTGGCGGCGGAGGAGCGCGAGGCGGCGCTCCTCGAGGCTCTGCGAAGGCGGAGGAGCGACGACCTGATCCGCGGGACGACGACCGTCGGGCCCCACCGCGACGACCTCGAGATGACCCTCGACGGTCAGCCGGTGGGGACCTTCGCCTCGCAAGGGCAGACCCGGGCGCTCGTCCTCGCCTTCAAGATCGCCGAGGTACGCGGCGCCCGCGACCTCTTCGGCGAGCCGCCGCTACTCCTCCTCGACGACGTGTCGAGCGAGCTCGATCCGCTGCGCAACGCCCAGCTCTTTGAGGCCCTCACCGAGGACGCCGGGCAGTGCGTGCTGACGACGACGGCGCCCCACTTCGTCCGCCTCGGCGACGCCGCGGAGGCCCGCTATGTCGAGGTCGTCGGCGGCACCCTGCGCGAGGCGGCGAAGCCGGCGTAGCCCGGCGCAGGAGCCCGCGATCGCGGCTTTTTACGATCCCCAAGAGCTAGCGGGGATCGGCCGATCATGGTACTTTCCGCCGGCCTCAAGAGCGGGTCAAGCGGACCTCCGAACGCGCCTCCAGGGCGGCCCTCAGCCAGCCCCGTTCGAGCCCCCGACCCGGCGGAGCGCAGAGCGACGAACCTCATGGAAAACGGCGAGAACCAAGGGCCAGATCCTGTCGAGTACAACGCGGAGTCGATCTCCGTCCTCGAGGGCTTGGAGGCGGTGCGCAAGCGGCCGGGGATGTACATCGGCGACACCAGCGACGGCTCGGGTCTGCACAAGATGGTCTTCGAGGTCATCGACAACTCGATCGACGAGGCCCTCGCCGGGCACTGCAACCGCATTGAGGTCGCGATCAACGTCGACGGCTCGGTCTCGGTCGAGGACAACGGCCGCGGGATCCCGGTCGGGCCGATGGAGCACGCGGGCAAGACTGTCGACGCGGCGATCGTCATCCTCACGGTCCTCCACGCCGGCGGCAAATTCAACAACCAGGCCTACAAGGTCTCGGGCGGCCTCCACGGCGTCGGCGTCTCGGTCGTCAACGCGCTCAGCGACTGGCTCGTCCTCGAGATCTGGCGCGAGGGCAAGGCCCACCGCGTCCGCTTCGAGCGCGGGATCCCGAAGGGCGACCTCGAGGTGCTCGGACCCGCGGACCGCCGCGGCACGAAGGTCACCTTCCACCCGGATCCGCTGATCTTCAGCGACATCGACATGGACTTCGAGATCCTCGCGTCGCGCTTCCGCGAGCTCTCGTACCTCAACCAGGGCGTGCACATCGTCCTCCGCGACCACAACACCGGGCGCGAGAAGATCTTCGACGGCGAGGGCGGCGTCGTCTCCTTCGTCAAGCTCCTGGCCCAGAACAAGACGGTGGTCGGCGATCTGATCGAGGTCAGCAGCGACACCGAGTTCGAGTTCGAGGGCTCGCAGGCGGAGCTCGGGATCCAGGTCGCGCTGCAGTGGACCGACGCCTACAACGAGAACATCCTCTGCTACACGAACAACATCGCCAACCGCGACGGCGGCACGCACCTGACGGGCCTGCGGACGGCGCTGACGAAGGTCGTCAACGGCTACGCCAACGACCACAACCTCCTCAAGGGACACAAGGGGAGCCTCTCGGGCGAGGACATCCGCGAGGGCGTCGTCGGCATCATCTCGATCAAGCACCCTGACCCGAAGTTCAGCTCGCAGATCAAGGACAAGCTGGTCTCGGGCGAGGTCACGGGCCTCGTGTCGACCGCGGTGACCGAGAGCCTCAACCGCTTCTTCGAGGAGAACCCGAAGAGCGCCAAGCTGATCGTCGAGAAGGCGCTGCTCGCCGCGCGCGCCCGGGCTGCGGCCCGCAAGGCCCGCGAGACCATCACCCGCAAGGGGATCCTCGACGGCCTCTCGCTCCCCGGCAAGCTCGCCGACTGTCAGGAGCGAAACCCCGAGCTCGCCGAGCTCTTCATCGTCGAGGGTGACTCCGCGGGCGGCTCGGCCAAGCAGGGCCGCGACCGCAGGATCCAGGCGATCCTCCCGCTCAAGGGCAAGATCCTCAACGTCGAGAAGGCGCGCCTCGACAAGATGCTGTCGAGTCAGGAGATCATCACGCTGATCACCGCGCTCGGCACCGGCGTCGGCGAGGACAACTACAACATCGACAAGCTCCGCTATCACACGATCGTGATCATGACGGACGCCGACGTCGACGGATCACACATCCGCACGCTGCTCCTGACCTTCTTCTACCGCCACTTCCCCGAGATCATCGAGCGCGGGTACCTCCACATCGCCCAGCCGCCGCTCTACAAGGTGAAGATCGGCAAGCGCGAGCACTACCTGAAGAACGAGGCGGCGCTCGACAACTACGTCATCGAGAACGCGCTCGGCGACGTCGAGCTCGACGTCGGCGGGCACACGGTCACGCGCGAGGTGCTCACCGAGATCGCGAAGAAGGGCCTGCGCTACCGCTCGACCCTCGACGCCCTCGCCCGCGAGCGCCGGCCGGAGGTCATCGAGGCGCTCCTCGATCTGATCAGCGCCGACGGCCTGGAGGCGGTGCTCGCCAAGCTCGGCGCCGAGGATACCGCCGGTGAGCTGGCCAAGGCGCTCGTCGCCGGCGCCCAGGCGATGATGCCTGAGGGCAAGGTCGGCGCGACCGTCATCGACGGCGCCGAGGGCTCTGGGCAGAAGGTCGTGCGCGTGCAGATCTTCTCGGACGGCGTGACGCAGTACGAGAACGTCGACGCCGAGTTCCTCCACTCGGGCGAGCTCCAGGCGCTCAGCCAGATCCGCAGCTACGTCGCCGGTCTCGGCGGCACGGGCTTTGTCCTCCGCCGGAGCAAGGGCGAGGAGCTGCGCCCGAGCCGGCTCGTCGACCTCGTCCACCACATCGGCGAGATCGGGCGCAGCGGCCTGCAGATCCAGCGCTACAAGGGTCTCGGCGAGATGAACCCGGATCAGCTGTGGGAGACGACGATGGATCCGACCCGGCGGGCGCTCCTGAAGGTCCGGATCGGCGATCGCCTCGACGCCGACCAGGTCTTCTCGGTGCTCATGGGCGACAACGTCGAGCCGCGGCGCGAGTTCATCACGACCAACGCGCTCAACGCCCGCAACCTCGACGTCTAGTCCTGGCTCGCGGGGATGCGCGAGGCGGGCGTCCGGCTGTCGGCTGGGCGCCCGCGCTTCGTTTGTCATCGGTCGCCAGGCGAAGACGCGCGAGACAGGCGTCTGCTGTCGAGGGATCAGCCAAAGCGAGCGCTGAGCCTTCAATCCCCCGCTTGGGCTCGGGCGGCGAAGGACGTGCCCGAAGGGGCAGACTCCCGCGACGGCGGTTCGTCCGTCTCCTCGTTGGCCTCGAGCGACGTCGCAGACTGGAGGGCGTCGCGGTCGCGAAGCGGGCGCCCAGCCATCGGCTGCGCGCCCGTCTCCGATTCGCGGGGCGCGGCGGTCTGGCCTAGTCGTAGTCGACGACGCCGCGCTTGCGCAGGTCGGCGATCGCCCGATAAAGGCTCAGGTCGTCGTTGGGGTAGCTGTCGAGGACGTAGGCCCATTTCCGCCGCTCGATGAGGTCCTGGACCATGTCGAGGTGGAGGGGCTCGAGCTCCCGCCAGCGCACTGGCGACGGCGACATGATCTGGATCTCGCTGTCGTAGGTCGGCAGCGGCCGGCGCTCGCGGAGGTGCTCGATCTCGTCCTGCTGCCGCGCCGACTCCATCAGCACGTGCTCGAGGGAGGTCTGGATCTCCTTCGGGACGTCCTCGACGATGTTGTTGTCGAGGGAGAAGGTGCCCTTCGACCAGGCGAGCATCCGCATCATCGCCTTCTCGGGGTCGAGGTCCTTGGTCCCCTCGATCGAGGCGTAGAAGGCGTAGCCGTCGCGGAGGGCGATCCGGCCGACGCGCGACTGGTCCGTGCGACGGACGTTGAGGGTGCCGGTCTTGCGGCTGGTGCCGAGCCACTGGAGGACGTCGACGAGCGGGATGTCGTCGAGGCTGCCGGACATCGACCGGCTGCCCGAGTCCTCGGGCTCGGGGCGGGAGCGGCCGCTCTTCTCGCCGCCGCGCCGGAGCTTGGCCGCGTCGCCCGCGTTGATGAGGGCGACCCCCATCAAGCTCGAGCCGACGACGATCCGGTCGCCCTCCCGGAGGCAGTGGAAGAGGCGGCGCTCCCCGTTGACGGCGGTCCCGTTGCGCGAGCCGAGGTCGCGCAGCCAGGTCCGGCCCCGTTCGAAGTAGAACCGTGCGTGCTTGCGGCTGACCGCGTCGTCGGCGAGAACGAGGTCGACCTCGCTGCTGCGCCCGACGACATAGCCGCCATCCGCGGGGATGAGCGGGAACTCATCGCCTTGGTACTTGCCGGTCAGGAAGCGGAGTACGTGAACGTCCTCACCCATCGACGTGGGGGCAGCATAGTTGTGCGAAGCTAGCGCCGTCAATTCACGAGATCGCCGGTCTCGGCGCGGCTAGGGGCGCGTTTGCCGGCGTCTTCGCGCGCGCGGAATTTGTGACAGAGCACACGCTCTGAACGACGGAAATCGCGCCGGCGCTGACTTGGCGCGCGGACCGACCCGCGGACCGAGGATCTGCCATTGCGAGCGCTGGCTCCGCGTTGAACACTAGGGGGTGTCCGGGAGTCTCGGACACTTTGGTGGACCCTATGTCGAGCGATCGCCGGATGAAACGTCTCCTCACCAGCGTGGGCGCTCTCGCCCTCGTCTCCGCGCTCGCAAGCGGGTGCAAGTCGAAGGAGGAGACCCTCTACCCCGAGGACCTCCCGCCGCCCGTCGCCGAGACCGAGACGGTCATCTACCAGGACATCTACATCGAGACCGAGGAGGTCATGCAGGCGAGCGAGGAGAACCCGGACCTCGTCGGCGTCGAGACCCTCAGCAACGGTGACCGCGTCGAGGTCGTCACCTACGTCCACACCTACCCCGAGGCGATCGAGACCTTCCCGCAGGTCTACTGGGGCGGCCGCTACTACTACAACGTCCACGGCAACTTCGTCTTCTACAGCAGCTACTACCACTGCTGGTGCTACTACTGGGGTCCGCCGGCGCCGCTGGTCTACGCCTGGAACTACTACT